>CAZVLM010000013.1:0-22390 GCA_964628065.1 uncultured Candidatus Saccharibacteria bacterium | reverse complement strand
CAATCGCTTTGCTCGTTGATAGCTACCACCACGGTCTTAACATTGGGAAAAACGGTTGCGATACTCGGCATTACCGTTTCATTAAAAACGTGTACGTTTTCGTTGCCGCATAATTCCACATTAACGTGTAATTTTTCGGGCGCCGTCTCATATTCAAGATGTTTCGAGAAAGAAACCTTGGCACAGATACAATAGTTCCTTTTTTGATAATTTAAACCCAGAAATTTTTTCTTCTCTGTAGTCTCTTTAACAAGAAAGAACTGGTCCCTATTAAAGGGATGCATCGACACATTCGAATCTCCTGTTACTTTGAAAAAAGTATGAGAATTGAAGGTTTGATTGTGGGCTGCAAAAACAGTCAAATCTGTGCCTTTGCATGAACCCAACAAAACTAGTACTGGATGAAGATATGCTGCTTTCATAATATTATTTTTTAGTTTACAATTTATCGTGAACATATTATCATATATCCTATGAGCTGTCAATTTATGTTGCAAAACCCCGCCAACTATCACCTTTTTCACTTTTTAAGTATAATGTTTTTATATGACGCGAGGGCAATACAAAGAAAAATTTAAAACTTGTGTGCATGACTGGACACTTCATATGGATGCTGACAGTGGCGATAGAAAAAGTAACTCTATCTTCATGTGTGAAAATTGTAAAACTATAGTTACAATGCTGGAAAAAAACTCTCTAGATTCTTTAGTGCTTCAAGAAAAAGCGATGAAAGATAGTTTAACGTCTCAAAAAGAATCCCAGAAGATTCAAGAGCGGACCATGAAAATGTCGATGTGGGCAAATATTGTCGCCACTATTACTGTGCTCGTGGCTTTCCTAGTTCTTCTTTTTGGAGAAGGCGTATTTAAGTAGTTTTATGAATACTTTAAAGAAGGGAGATTTACTCTGGGGAACAAAAAGGGGTAAGAAGGAGGCCAGACACCCTTTGGTTTTTATAGAAGGGCCAGATGCGGCACCTAATGCTGTAGTGCTAACTCATTCTCCGACATCTAGAAAATATCCTTGCAACATAAAACTACCTAATATTTACGATAAAAATGGAGAAGTGACATATTTTATTTCTCATAGGATCGCGAAAATAGCTGAGTGGGGACCATATATTAAAAGTGGTCGATTGAGAAAAGAAGATATGGACCTTATTGAAGAACATATACCCAGCACAGAGTCCATGACATGGCATGAGTATAAAGAATATAAAAAGAATGGGTGCCCTGATCATAAAACTGCCTAGGCACAAAAAAGTAAAGGTCAATAAAGTATCCTGAACAGGCCTAAAATAGTCTCATGGCAACAAACCAAAGGGTTCTATTAGCTATAATCTCACAATTCTATTCTATCTCATCAATAATCTCCGAAACACTCTTTCGCCAAGAAATGGCAGGATGATAATTAAACATGGCTAAGTTTTTGTTTTCTTCTCCAATCGCAAAAACCCGAGGCGTGCCTTTTATTACATTACTTGCAAGCGCTGCCCCAAATTCCGTAAAGACACCATTACCATCTTTGTCGGTAAAAATGACATAAACATCGGCATCTACGGCCCCCTTGATGCCTAAAGTAGCATATTCCGTAGCAAGCTCCCTATTTTCCTCATAGGGCTTCGCCATAGGCAATGTTGTCCATTCAAAAGTGACTTCGTGACCCCGGCCTTTTATTTCTTTGAAAGCCTGTTCTACTCGGGGGTAGTTACTAGATCTTCCTGTGACATAAAACTTCATGCGATCAGTATATTACGTTTTGATGTTCTGGCAAATTTATAAGACTAGTATAAACCTGGTACAAATGGTCAAATCTTGTATTTAATATACTATTAGAATTATGCCCCACCTCTACCACGGCTCCACCACCCAAAACTTAACCCTTTTAAAACCCCACAACCGCTACTCCCCAGCCGGCGCTATTTCCTATGGCGCAATCTACGCCACCCCTTCCCCTGCATTTGCGGCAACCCAGGCGTTTCCATGGTCTTCCGATGAAGGGATTGATGTGGAAATAAATGAAGATAAAATGACATTACTTATTCCATTAAGTATGAAAGATCGACTTCTTGTCCCTATTTCTATTTATAAAATTTATGCAGATACTTTTGTTCATACGAAAGAGGAAGATACTGGGTATACATGGCATACGACAGTATCTGTTGAGGTAATTAAAGAAATTAAATACGAGAGCGTTTTAGACGCATTTGAGAAGTTAGGAGTTTCCTTAAAATATATTTCATAAATAATTTATACATCTAAAACCCCCATTGAACGACCTTGTAATTCAATGGGGGTGTAGCTAATTGCTACGGGATGTCCTCGATATCGCGATTATTTTGTTTTTTTAGGCGTAGACTTCCTAGGAAAATAATTTTGACCAAAGAACATTCTTTTTATTTAGACTCTCATGATTCAGGGTTACACCTCATAACCACTGTGATCTTCTAAATAGGACTAGAAATAGCTTAACATAGATTATATTTTAAGTCAATGCATTATAACCTAACGGCATATTAATATGTATTATTTATTATATGACCCTCCCTAAATACATCCTCATCATGAAAATCGGTCCCTTTTGCGGTTTCAGCTTGGAAGAAATTATTAATATTAAGACAAAAGAGCAAGAAGCCATAGGAAAGTTTTTCTTGGGATACAGCGGTGTATTTTGCCACCCAAAAAGAGTTTCAGAATTCATTAAGTTAGCAAAAGCTGAAAATGAAAAAGTAATGGTACTTTTTACCACCACCCCGTCGAATTTCAATTCCCCTATTGAGCGACTTTCTCACTACTCGCTTGATTCAGAATCGTGGCAGGAATTACCCGAAGAAGTGCTCCTTGTCGGAAGTAAATATTCAATTGTTGCAAAGGATATGAAGCCAGTAGATTTTGAAATAGATCTTTCACATTACCAGTCCATGCTTGGCACAACACCAGGAAAAACACTCGATCAGTATTTAAGGTTCAGGTGCGACAAGGCTTGCGCGGTTTATAAACCAACAAAATCATCTGGGAAAAAGTCGAAGATTTCATATATGTGCGAATTGGATGATGAAGGAGTGGTGTATGTGAAATAATTTCAATGAAAAAAGCCGCACTAGCATGGCAGCTTTTTTGAGGTGGTGAAGGTGCGAAATAAGTCGGTTAGGTCTATCACGCGCTTAGTGCCGTTAGGCTCTAGGCACGCTGCCCCAATCCGCAATTCCGTGCTAAGCGACGGCCGACTGAAGAATTCTTCCTTATTTCTGCAGGATGACATGTTACTGCCATACTTAGAAATAATGAAGCTCATCAGCTCGATGTCGCTCGCAAGGTATGCGAACCGGGAGCTCGATATACTGAACTCGCCATGAATGCTTCCTATCCCCATCCTCTCTTGTTTAAAAATACAATACGTACGGTTCGTTGAACCGGTACCAGCTCCGTGTTCGGTCACTGGATTTAAGTGTTGCTTACTCATAATAATTATATGAATGGACGTCATTTAAACGCTTATCATTCTATGAGACCACAAACTTAAATATATGTATTGTTTGCGAAGAACAAGTCGGTATTACAGTAGCACGCTCTCAATGTAATGTCAATATATTCCTATTGACAACCTTGTCCGTTTTATAGTATGGTTCAGATGGGCATGCTCGCAAGCCCATAAATCAAAACCATAATCAAAACAACATCTTATGAACCAGTACATTCTTATCGTAAACGGACCTGTTTGCTCAGGAAAGACGACTATTATCGACGTCATCATGGGCAAATACAAAAAAATCTTTAAGCTCTCTCAAAACAAAATCAAATGGCTTATTTCTGATTACACGCCAGACCGAGACCGAGCAGTGGTTCAGGAATCACTTCTCATGGTAGGAGAAAAAATGCTAGAAAATGGCATGTCTCTAATACTAGAAGGCGGATCTGTAACCCAGGGTAGTATGAACGCGGCGCTTGAAGCTATTGGAGATAAGCACGGTATCAAAACTACTTACGTAAATATTGAAGCTCCTCTCGAAATATTAAAGGCACGATTTGCAGACCGAATTAAAGTCGCAGAAGAACGCGGAACGAAAGTTTCATTTACCGATGATGAAGGATACATGCAACGATACAATGCCTACCTTTCTGTGAAGGGCGACGCTCCCGTACTTGATTCAAGTACTTACTCTGCCGAAGAAATCGCAGACCAGATTATGGCTTTAGTATAATAAGTCCATACAAAAACCCCTCCTTCATCCGGAGGGGTTTTTAAATTGTAAGCTGAACAATTACGATTCTAATAGAAAGTTAAGTTTGCGCTGGCCTGAAGAAATATCAGCACGCGACGAAAAGTTGTAGTGACTTACATAAGTATACAGTGGCGCATCTATTTTCCAAAAACCATACCCCTTTTCATCTTTCTTCTCAGAAATACACGTAAGAATCATCATAAGAGGAAAATCCTCTACTACTTCAAAGTACCCTAAACATACCGCCCCTCTGCCAAGTGGCCACGTTCCGTTCTTAATCTGCTCAACAACAAAACAAAGACTTACGAGCACTTCATCAAGTGAACGCAATTCACAAATATTAAGATTTTGTATAATACCTAGCGCATCATAAGCAAAATCACCTGTTATTTTTCTTACTTCATAACTGCGCTCCTGATCGGAATAAACTTTTTCTAAACCATCATGCTCGCTCTTCTCTTTGTGCAGAATATTGATAAGCGATTCATCGAATAGAAATCCATTCATTTTATCGCTGTCAAAGCCTTTACCAATATCACATATCTTATTAAGTGAAACAATATTCGCTGGCCTTACTATCTTTCCCTTCCCTTCTAGGGCAACGAGTGGAAATTCAGCATACTTTTTTTCTGCAACTTCAGTCAAAAAAGCTTTCTTTTTGGTTTCTAATTCTTCCAGTTCTTTTGTTTTAAGTGCTATATTAAGCTCTATTGCTTTCAATAATTTTCTATCTAAAAAGTTCATACTATGGGGTTTTAAAGGTTCTAAAATTTTATCTTGGTTACATTACCATAAATTTCGATTTGTAACAAAGACTACATTCAAGTTTGACACCATACATTTATACTGTTACTATGTAAAAAACAAAACATGAGACCATACACAATCGAACAAGATCCAATTTACGGAAAAACATCTCGGTTTGCGGACCCAGCAGAGGAATTACAAGCCGTTGAACAAGCAAGCGAACTTGTTAAGGAATATGCGCTTACCGCCGAAATGCTTCCTCCCGAAACAATGTCGCGGGGCAATCAAGGCGATGAGCCTTCCTATACTCGCGTTATTAATCTAAAGGGGGCCTATCCCGGCGACGAAGCGCTTCGCAGAATCTCAACGCTTATTTCCAATACTATCCCCGTAAACCGCGTTACGTTCGAAATTGGATCAAAAAATCCGCCTTTATAGGCGCTTTTTTGATGAAAGTTATTTGATGATACGATCCGTGTAATTTTAAAAAAATCTAATTTAATACTATTTTGCTATACTTACCCTATGAAGACTTACAAAAATGTCGCGGAATACCTTGCAAAAGCACCCAAGGAAGCAAAATCGCAATTAGCTGCTTTACGAAAACTCATTAAGGAGACAGTTCCACAAGCTGAGGAAGTCATTAGTTATGGCATGCCGGCTTATAAATTAAATGGTGTCTTGTTTTATTTCGCAGGATATAAAACTCATATCGGATTTTATCCTACAGGATCAGGCATTAAGGCATTCGAGGAACAACTTGCAAAATACCCTACATCAAAAGGGACCGTACGATTTGAATTAGCTAAGCCACTTCCCTTGCCACTGATTAAGAAAATCATTCTCTTTAGAGTAAAGGAGAACAGTAAGAAAGTTGTTAAGAAAAGTAAACCAAAAACATCATGAATCTCCACATCCTCGCCATTGGCAAAAAGAAATCTGAATATGATCCTATGATCAAGGAATATGAAAAGCGCATCGTAACGCCGTTTTCATTGTCACTTGAAATACTTGAGCCTCTTGGGCTTGATAATGCTGAACTTTCAAAACAGAAGGAGTGTGAAAAATTACTTACTAAAATTAAGACTGATGATTATGTTATCGCCCTAGATGAAAAAGGAAAAGATTATACAACGGTAGAATTTTCAAAAGTGCTTGATAAGCAACTTCAACAATCAGGTAAACGGATCGCCTTTATTATTGGCGGAGCCTACGGCATCGATGAGACCATCAAGTCTCGTGCAAACCTTATTATAAGATTTGGAGCCATGACCCTTCCCCATGAATTAGCACGATTGGTTCTTGCAGAACAACTCTATCGAGTTACAAACTTATTAAGCGGTGGAAAATATCATCATCAGTAGACAACGAGGTATTGAAATGTGGTATACTTGTATCAGCGATGCACGTAGTCAGTGCATCACGCCTTAAACTATTACATTTATGTTATACGCACTCGCAGTTATTCTATTAGTATTATGGGCGCTTGGATTCTTCGCATTCCACGCATTGGGAGGATTTATTCACATCTTATTGGTAATCGCTATCATTGTATTCTTGATCCGGATTATTCGAGGAGAAAATCCGCTTAAATAAGTCAGTTTAAAATCCCGAATAAATCGGGATTTTAGTTTGTTAAGATTTTTTCAGAATAATTCCAATATCTTCAATTGCCTTGTTTATATTCCTTAATCCCATTCCAACAGGATAGTACACTGGATACACATCATATGATTTCTTATCAATTTTTAGCGGCACTTTCTTGCCTCGCCATTCTGATACACGAATATCTTGCTCTAACAAATTTGATGCGACTTGATTTCCAAAAGCAATAATTACTTTTGGATTTACCAACTTAATTTCTTCTAACGTAATGTTACGACTTTCTCTAAAAACAACATCTGGAACATGTCGTGCATCAGGCTGTGTACATCGAGCAAGGTTTGTGAGATAAGCTTTCTTTTTGGCTATAGATCCATAAGCTTTTTCCACAAAGTCGTGATCCCAATCTTCTGAGTTCATTTCCTCAATTTCTTCCAGTAGTGCTTTGTCAACAAATCCAAGTTTATTCATTAATCGCCAAGTATTTTTTAATCCTACCCACGGTGCTCGAATCCCTTTCCAGTCCTTCCTTACAGTTAAATTTTTAGCAGTTGGATTCATGAATAAAAACATTACATCGGGCCTATTTATGCATCCTGCTCCATATAGTGCAGCATAATCGGGATGACCATGCTTTTTTTGGAGCGCATCAATTTCAGGCATTATTGAATCCACTTGAAGTTTCATGTAATTATTTTAGCATATTCTCCATTACAAAATCCCGATTTTTCGATCGGGATTTTAGCTTGTTAAGTTTTAAGATTACAGCACATGTGATACTTGTGAGAGGGCGTCGGCTGCAATAACTACCGCTGCTTCTACCGGTATGTCTTCATACTTTTGCACAAACGTTTTGGAATTATCATGTATTACCACGCTCGTGTTGTTATTTTCCTTAATATAAAACTGTACGCAGAAATTTGAATTATCTACATCCAGCCTTATTTGAAATAGGAGCTGTATTGAGTCTTTTTCTTCATAAATAGTCAATATCTTTAAGTATGGTAGCACTCCATAAAGAGCCAAGATGGCTTTAATCCTAATAATGGCCATCTTATACGGATCAAGTTTGTATTTTTCAAGTGTTATTCTCTGAATTTGAGTAATAAGGCTTAAAAAGTTTTCGGGGTTAAATCTTTCAGGTAGTTTCATGTTAAGTAAATTTATTAAGTTATATAAAAACAATCCCTTGTATGGTACATTAAAAAATCTTTTTGTCAAAAAAATACCTGTGCTATACTCACATCATGACTTTCGAAGAAACCCTTATATCTGTTGAGGAACAGGCCAAGACTCTCGTTTGGTGGTCTCCAGACCAGCTGGCACGAGGCGAAAACCTCATCAACGACCCAACCAAAGGCCAACGAGCTTGGTCTATTCCCCGCGAAACGGGGGAATTTCTTCATTCCTTACTGCTTGAGCGCAAACCACTTATTATCCTCGAATTAGGCACCTCCATCGGCTATTCGACTCTCTGGCTGGCACACGCCGCATCACAATACGGTGGACATGTTCACACCATTGAACGACAAGGTCACAAATTTGAAATTGCCCAAGAAAACATCAAAAGCGCAGGACTTGAATCATTTGTAAGTTTTTATCGTGGAGAAATTATAGACATCCTCAAAGGGTTTGAAAAAGTATTCGAGAAAGATTATATCGGACTTGTCTTTATGGATGCAGACCGAGGTCATTATCATGAATACTTCCCCCTCTTAAAACCGCACCTGAAAAGCGACGCACTTGTTATTGCCGACAATGCCTTAAATATGAACAAGCGTATGCAGCCATTTTTGGGCCTCCTTGAAAACGAAGGTTGGCATTACGAAATAAAAGACCTTGATAATGGTCTTTTAATCGCGAGTTTCTATTAAACCCTCATCCGGGCTTCGCCCACCTTCTCCCTTAGGGAGAAGGACTTAATTAGAATTTATAAAAACTCTTGAGTCTGCCCCTCTCCCTTTGGGAGAGGGTGCCCGAAGGGCGGGAGAGGGTTACCTATCCGGAGGTAAATCATAATAATTAATCAAAAACTTTGCTAAGTCGGTAAATGGCGGCAACAGGGTCTCAGATGAAAACTGTGCGCCGTTTTTAGGATGCTGATTATAGAGAAACACGATAAACTTCGGATTGTTTGCAGGGAAATAAGCCATGAACGTGTGCAGGTTTCGATCGTTGTAATACCCTCCACCTTCCCGATTGGCTATCTGAGCCGTTCCTGTTTTCGCAGCGATCGTATAATGCTCTAATTTTGTTTTACCGTCGTTATAGTTATCAAACACTGTTGTAAGCATACGCGTAATCGTTGTTGCTGTCTCCGCTTTTATCAACTGCCCTGTGACAGGAAACTCTAATTCTTTAGACAGACCACTTGGGTATTCAATTCTGCTTGCAATATGAGGTAACACAAGATGCCCACCGTTTGCAAGCGCTGCCTGAGCGCGAATCATTTCAATGGGAGTAACCGCAACTCCTTGTCCGAACGAAACGTTCGCAAATTCCACATCTCGATTAGTATTCAAGTTTGAAATGAGTCCTGATGCTTCTGCTGGTAAATCGATTCCTGTTTTTGTTCCAAATCCAAATGACTCCCACTGCTTTTTAAACGCATCTTTTTTCATATGTTGCATCACATACACCATTCCCGTGTTCAATGACTGATTAAGTACAGTTTGCATGCTGGCTATTCCACGACCCTTTTTGTCAAAGTTATAAATAGTGCGATCTCCTACTTTTACAAAACCTAGGTCCTTATAAGTCGTTTCCGGTGTTACGGCGCCTTGATCGATAGCAATCGCCATAATAATCGGCTTCATAATTGATCCCATTTCAAAAGCACTTTCTACTAGTGGGTTATTAAATTGGGAAACATCGGTGACTGTTTTTGTTTGGTTTAAATCAAATCGATTATCCATAGACATAGCGTAAATTGCGCCCGTTTTTGGATCCATGACAATGCCACCCACTCGGTCAGAGTTCCACTTTTCTTTCACATTTGTCACTGCCTGATCCAGAGCCTGTTGGACCGACGGCTCAATAGTGGTTACAATATCACCTTCTTCCTCTTCTTTGTTTCCTACAAATTTTGTAATATCAGAAAATACTTCTGCGAAAAAGTTCACGTACAAACGCTCATCTGTTCTTGCGAGGATATTGTTATAAAATCGCTCAATGCCATAACGACCAGTATAGTCGTCACCTTTATATGCCATAAATCCGATTGCTTGCGATGCGAGCGATCCCGCAGGATAAAATCTCCAGTTGCTTCTGAATGCAGTTACTCCTTTAAGTTTCATATCAACGATTTTCGCTGCGGTATCTTCATCAACGTTTACCGCCACTTCTACATAGGGATCGTTTTTCTTTGAGGCAAGCGAAATAAACTGCTCTTTGTTAACATGAAGCAACTCTCCGATTTTTGTATAGAGTACTGCTGGGTCACCTATTTTACTAGTATCTATTGCAATCTTAAATCCTGATTTAAGGGTTGCCGCAGAAACTTCGTTACCGTCTTTACTGGTAAAGTAAATTGACCCTCTGTTAAAAAGGTTAGAAGTATTAGTCACATACTGACGATCACCTAATTGTTGATACAAATTGCCATGGATAATTTGCAAATAAAAAAGTTTTGCCGCAAAGACAACTACCGCAAGTACTAGTAACCCGCTTACTAAATAAAGTCTTTTTTGAAAAACATTCGTATCCATTATTTAATAATTGTATCATAAAAGCCCTGTTGTTACAGGGCTTTTATATTTAGTTTTTCTTACCAGCGAAATGCAAATGCTGTTTCTAATTGCTTATCTAGGTCTTCAATAAAGCTGGCGAAGAACAGAAATCCTATGCCAACATATCCTACACCTGTAGAAAGTGCCCACACATGCATTTTCTGATCATGTGTTCCTGTTTGCCATAAAGCACCGCCAGCAAATATCACTACCCATGCAATAAAAAGGAAGATACCAATAAAAGTGCATTGTTTAGAAGTCATATTTTTTTAATTTAAATGATAGAACAATACTTATATATTATCATATTAATATCAATTTGTCAATATAAAAACCCCTTACAGGGTTTGATATATTAGCTAGCGAACCAACGCAACTGTTTCCGCTGCTGGATGAGTATAGGCAAACGTAGGCGTCTGAGAGTCTACGAATCCGAGCTGCTCGATCTTCGTCTTGTCGATTTCTGATGCGAGGGCAAAGTACTTGATTTCAAGATCGGCAACCTTTGCCTGCTCTGTTCGAACCTGAGAATAAAGCGCTTTTCGCTCGTTAATTGCCACTACTGCTCGCGCAATAAAGAATGAGTACGCTCCAAACATTACCACCAGCACAATCAAAAGCCGCTGGTTCCAAGAACCTGAGAAAATGCTTTTAATTGTTGAGGTAAGTATGTTCATAATTCTAAATCTTTTTAAGTATTCGTAACTGTGCGCTTCGCGACCTGGGATTGTTTCGAACTTCCTCATCGCTTGGCTTGATTGGTTTTTTTGTAATGAGCTCTGCAAGTCCTGCATGAGCCTGATCGCGGAAATAGTTTTTTACAATGCGGTCTTCTCCGCTATGGAATGTAATGATGGCGAACCTGCCCCCTTGCTTCAGCTTGTCGAAGCCTTTTTCAAGAACTTGTTTAACTGCGCCATATTCATCATTTACTGCTATGCGGAGCGCTTGGAATGTCTTCGTTGCCGGATTCGTTCGCATCCATGCTTTTCGGGGAAGAACCGTATCAATCACTGCAACGAGATCAAACGTCGTCTCAATCGGCTTTTTTGATCGTTCTGCAATAATCGCGCGTGCAATTTTTCGGGATGCAACCTCATCACCGTAAGCATAGATAAGGTCAGCAATTGTTTTCTCATCCCAACTGTTCACAATATCGTAAGCAGTAATATCTTCAACTCCTGGATTATCTTTCAGTGTCATGTGGAGCGGTCCATTTTCTTGAAATGATAATCCCCTGCTTGCATCTGCAATCTGAAATGATGACCATCCCAAATCGAGAAATATTCCATCAACTTGGTCGATACCATTCTCTTCGAGAACGCGATCAAGGTTTCTAAAGTTATCCCTTACGAGTATTGTCTTGCATTTGAATGAACTGAGTTTTTCTTGTGCTCTGGCGATGGCATGTGAATCCAGATCGAAACCAATCAATGTTCCATCTGGGCCCAAATGCTTTGCAATTTCTGCAGCATGTCCTGCGCCTCCAAGCGTTCCGTCAATATAGACACCTTCTTTTTTAATAGAGAGCGCCTCTACTGATTCGGAAAATAATACGGGTGTGTGTGTCATAAGTGTCCTGTTCCCCTCCTCTTACTAAGAGGAGGGGCTAGGTGTGGAGTTAGATCATTCCAATATCTGCTAGTTTCTGAGCAAGCGCGTTTGCTTCATTCTCGACTCCGTTTGTGTACTTGTTCCAAGATTCTTCATTCCACAACTCAATGCGATTATGAATTCCTGCAACAACTACTTTCGTTGAAAGGTTTGCATATCCCTTCAAGTGATCAGGGACGAGTACGCGCCCACTTCCATCAACATCAGTTTCTGTCGCACCTCCGAGCATGGCTCGAGAGAATCCGCGACCTTCAGCTGATCCAATAGAAAGACTTGCTAATTGCTCAGAGAACTTTTTCCATTCTGCTACCGGATACACAAAGAGACATCTATCGAGACCTCGCGTGATGATGATTTTTTTGCCCATCTCCTTTCTGAATTTCGCAGGAAGTGATAAGCGATTCTTCTCGTCCATTGTGTGGCGGTATTCTCCTATGAGCATAATAGTTTGGCTGGGTTCGGAATCTCCCTCTTTCTTTATCCTTCGGTAGCTTTAGCGAAGGAGGATAGAGGGAGTCGCTCGGCGAAGCCGGCGGTAGGAGTACTTCCCACTTCATCCCACTCTTATTGTACTTCATCCCACCGTGTAACACAATAACCCAATCCATGCCGTTCTGTGGATAACCGTGTAACGCTGTTTCCCGGTTTTTGAGAAACAAAAATACCCCGTTTTAAGGGGTATTTTAAATTCTGTTGTAGTTGTTAAGTTGTAACAAAAGCCGGAAGTGCGAACACTTCCTTCAATGCTTTATGAAGCAGAATATTGCTTTCGTGCATTTCATCAGTTACCCCAAGCGACCAGAGGGCATGTTTTTCATACCAATACTCTTTGATCTGGTTCTCTTTGGAGACGAATGCAAAAGGTATCTTCGAAACGCGAACTGCTTCCAGCAAGTTTTGCAAATTCAGAAAATTACTCTTATCGCAGTTTACTATAATGAAGCTGAATTTTTTTGCTTCAAAATAATCCATAAGCGTCAGCATAGCGCCCTTTTTTTCGGCGCTAAGACATGTGACTTCACCCTGCTTACTTTCTGCAAGAAACTTAAGCAGATAGCTTCGTTGCGGGCGGTTTTCAATAATCAATACTTGCTGTAGCATCTCTTAACTATTTTAATGTTCTAAAACAATAGTTATAGAAGCACCTTTCAACGCAATCCTCTTTGCAACCAGACTGTTTGGAGCCGGAAACATCTCATCGGGATATACGTCGTACGGCTGTTCTAAAATTTTCCAGAAGTCCTGAAAATGAGTTCCTTGCGAAACGTCGGCAAAATCAGCAAGGTCCAATGTGATTTGAGGAATACCCCTTCTGTGCCATTTAAAACCATACTCATTAGTAGTAATACTCGTTAAGGTAATTTGATATGTTCCGTAATCATAATACCAGCATTGGTAAACATAATCATAAGTCCAGCCGTAAAACGCAAGTTGTGTATCGGTATAAGCTGTACTTGTTATTTTAATTACACCATTACCTGATCCAATACCACTTAACTTCAATGTCATATGGTCTATGAAGCCAAATAATGTTCTACGAAGGTCCACAATATCACCGGTCGAGGTCTTAGCCGGAATGCTTGTAATTTCATACCAGTGTTCCCGAATAAGGAAGATAGGGTTTCCCTCCTTGCTGCATCCATATGTCGTAAAAATCACTATCGCTAAAATACTTATTATCTTTTTCATCCTTTTCAGTTTTAAGTTAACAAATTAATTCGTCAATACTATACCATATTTAATTACTTTTGCAAGTAGCTCTGTGGGTATTTTTGCAAGTAAAAAACCCTTGCGGGTATTACTTAGATAGCTGAGATCTTTACCTTCATGAAAGGCTGTCGGTGCCCTTTCTTCTTGTAGTATCGAGACTTCTGCTTGTACTGGATAACATCGATTTTCTTACCTCGTCCAGCTTCTACCAATTCTGCAGTAACTGTCTTTCCAGCAATCATCGGCTTACCAATAACAGTTGTAGCTCCATCATCTACTAGGAGAACCTGATCAAATGTTACAACGTCACCTACGTTCATATCATCTGAAAGCTTTTCAATCGTAATGACATCTCCTGTTCGAACCATGTACTGCTTGCCTCCAGTCATAATAACTGCAAACCCAACCGTAGTGTTCTTAGGTGCCTTTTTAACTGCTGCTTTTGCAGCCTTTTTTGGAGCTGCCTTTTTTGCTACTTTTTTAACTACCTTTTTAGCTGTTGCCATAATGGGTATACTTTATCATATTGCGGTAAAAATTGCAAGGGGTTATACTAGTGCCATGATTACAACGTATGCTCATAAAAAATTAACATGGATTGACCTTGAAAACCCAACAACTGAGGATGTCGCCTCACTTATAAAGCAGTACGCTATCCACCCGACATGGGCCAACGAGCTTATGAGCCCAAGTGAGCGGGCAAAAACCGACACCAAAGATAAGACATTCTATGCGGTCCTTCACTACCCTGACCGGCCAAATCACCAAAAGGACATCACAGATATTGAAATCGACTACATTGTAGGAGATAAGTTTCTTATCACGGCACACTACATGCCGATCGATACATTCATCGAATATGCGAAGAATTTCGAAGTAAATGCAGCACTGGATCGAATCCAGGCTACAACGGGCGCTGAGCTTTTCCTTGAATTGAATAATCAGCTCTATCGAAACTTAAGAGAAGACCTCGAACCATTCCGAAAGGAATCAAAGAAGATTGAGGCTGAAATTTTCCAAGGAAATGAGTTCCATATGGTACAGGAAGTGTCGCACCTTGCTCGTAAAATTATTGACTTTAAACAAGTCATGCGATCTCATAAGATTATTTTGAAATCACTTGAACTTCAAGCGTCGAATCTTTTCCCTCACGCACTCATCGAAGAGGATAAGGTGTTTAAGGAATACTTCCGAGTTGAATCTGCACTTGAAAATATTCGCGAACTTCTCAAAGAGTTGCGCGAAACAAACGATTCGCTTCTTACCGCAAAAAACAACGAGGTTACAAAAAAGCTGACCCTTATGGCGTTCGTAACATTCCCTCTGGCACTTGTTGCAACTATTCTCTTTGCTGCGGAATCCCCTGCCATCTTCCATGGCGAACACGGATTCTGGATTATTGTAGGAATTTTGTTTATCTTATTCCTCTTTATGCAAGTTTACTTCACCTATAAAAAGTGGATTTAAAAAACCGCCCTTCGATAAACGAGGGCGGTTTTTATTTGTTTTTAGTTACTACAATAGAAATTTAAGCACTCTGCCTTTGTATTCAAACTGATAGGTGCCCTGCAGCTTTTTTCTTTTAAAATTAAACGACGGGTCGTTCCATTTCAATTTGAAATCGCTGCTTATCCCTTCGCCTAATTGCTTCTTAAGCAGTTTTTTAATCTCCGGAATAATTTGAGCATCAATATCATGCTTGTTAATTTCAGCTTCTTCGATTACTGGCTTAAGCATTTTTATTACAAACATCCGAAGAATTTGTATATCACTATTTCCTAGCTTCTCCTTGGCCTTGATGGTACTTAATAATTCTTCTTGTTTGTTTTCCTGTTCGTTTAATTTAGTTCTTTCATAGCGCTGATTTCTCGTAAGTGGCTTATGCTTATCTCCTGTTTCTAATGGATCCATGTTTTGTTTTTTAAGTTCCCTGATATGTAACCATATTTATTACCATAGGTCAAGTACCTCAAAAACCCTTATTTTGGTATAGTTTCTGCATGAATATTAATGCTTTTCACTGCTGTAGCTAGGCACGGAACCACTGCTTCTGTGCCCTTCCTTTGCATTACTTACCTTTATTTAACTAAAAATATGAACATTTCACTTACTAACACTCTTTCCAAAACCAAGGAAGTTTTTAAACCAATAACCGAAGGCCGTGTCGGCATGTATCACTGTGGACCAACAGTTTATTGGAATCAGCAAATTGGAAACATGCGCGCCATGGTAATCGCAGATTTAGTGCGACGGGTTTTCGAATATAATGGATATTCTATTAACTTTGTACGCAACTATACCGATGTAGGACATTTAACTGGCGACAATATCGGGGACGCAGATTCGGGCGAAGACCGCATGGAAGTAGCAGCGCGACGCGAAAACCTTTCGCCTGATGTTATCGCAGATAAATATATTAAGGCATTCAATGATGACATTGCCTCACTTAATGTTATTCCGCCTACTCATGCTACGCGCGCTACGCATTACATTTCCGACATGATTACCATGGTGCAGGATTTGATCGATAAAGGGTTTGCTTACACTACTCCTCATGCTGTATATTTTGATGTTCGAAAATTCCCAGATTACACAAAACTTTCTGGTCAAAAACTAGAACATCTTGAAACTGGAGAAGGTCATGGAACTGTTACCGATTCTGACAAACATGACCCGCATGATTTCGCAGTTTGGGTATTTAAGGCAGGCCCCCACGCAAATGCGCTTCAAACATGGGAATCGCCATTCTCTTCACCACTTGTTGAAAACGGTCGCGGATTTCCTGGATGGCATATCGAATGTTCTGCAATGAGTAAACATCATCTAGGTCCAACATTTGATATTCATATGGGAGGCATTGAACATGTACCTATTCATCACACAAACGAAATCGCTCAATCTGAATGCGCAAACGGAGCTCATTTCGTAAACTACTGGCTTCATAATGAACACCTCCTTGTTGATGGGAAGAAAATGGGTAAATCTGAGGGTAATGCTTACGTTATGAAAGATATTCTTGAAAAAGGATTCACTCCGTTGTCACTTAGATATTTTTTCCTTCAGTCTAACTATCGATCAAAGCAGAATTTTACCTGGGACAACCTTGAGGCATCGCAAACTGCTTATAAAAAGCTAAAAATTATTCTTTCGAAGTTTCCTGACGATGGAAGTGTTAACGATTCATATAAAACATTGTTTAATGAATTGATTAATGATGACTTCAATCTTGCGGGTGGACTTGCGGTAGTATGGGAACTGCTTAAAAATGCAGATGTCTCCGACGCTGACAAGAAAGCAACCATTCTCGATTTTGATAAGGTTCTAGGACTTAAACTTGATGAAAAGATTATTGAGGAAAAAGTAGAAATTCCTACCAATGTTCAAGAACTCCTCGACAAACGATCTGCTGCAAGAATAGCAAAAGATTTCGCACTATCTGACACTCTACGAAATGAAATTCAGGCCCTTGGGTTTTCAGTGAAAGACACCAATGGCGAACAGGAAGTTTCAAAAATTTAGTAATGTAAAAACAGTTCTCAAGAACTGTTTTTACATTACTCCAAATCTTTTCGCATCGCCTCGATGGCTTCCTTTGTCTTCTTAGAAAGCTTTCGTGGCATATTTACTTTGATGCCAACAATAATATCTCCGCGTCCGCGGCCGTGCACCACCCCTTTTCCTTTTATCTTGAGCTGATCGCCAGTATTCGAACCTTCGGGAATATGGAGTGTTTCCATTCCGTCTAATGTTTCAATATCAATCTTTGTTCCAAGGAGCGCGTCTGCAAGACTGATTTCCTTTGCCACGATCAAGTCATTACCCATTCTCTTGAACGTAGGATGTGACTCGATAGCAATGTGAATATATAAATCGCCAGAGATTCCGTGAGGCACGGCTTCTCCGTGACCTTCCATGCGAAGAGTATCTCCATTCGTGAGCCCTGCAGGGATTTTTACATTAATGTCTTCCTTGTCACGAACAACGCCAGCACCTCGGCATGTTCCACATTTCTCTTCAGGAATTTTTCCGGCACCGAAGCACTCATCACACTGGACTTCTGACTGCATGTTTCCAAGAATGGTTCGCTGGACTTTTACCATACGACCTTTACCATTACACGTCTTGCACGTATGCATTTTACTTCCAGGCTTTGCACCAGAACCTGAACAGGTTTTGCAGGTAGAAACTTTATTAAGTGATATCTTTTTCTCTACACCGAACACTGATTCCTTAAAAGTAATCTTGATCTGCGTCTCAATATCGTTTCCGCGAGGTGTTCGTGATCGTCCACCGCCGAATGCCCCTCCGAATAAATCTCCGAGGTCGAATTCGAATCCGCCCTGACCATTAAAGCCACCTTGCTGGAATTGTGAGAAATCGAAGTTTGAGAAATCAAATCCTCCGGCACCTCCACCAAACGGATTGCCTCCGCCGCCAAATTGCGGACCTCCTGATCCGAACTGATCATACTGCGCGCGCTTATTCTTGTCTGAAAGTGTTTGGTACGCCTCGTTGATTTCCTTGAACTTTTTGTCATCTCCTTTGTTTTTATCGGGATGATGTTCATGTGCCAATTTTCTGAACGCAGCCTTAATATCCGCTTCAGAAGCGTTCTTATCGACACCTAGGGTTTTGTAGTAGTCTTTTGACATATGTTTTATGGTTTCAAGCCTCTACACCAAACAGAAGTGGTTCTGTTTGGAAAGAAGCCTTAAATTATTCTGTCTTAGGTTCTTCAGCCGCAGGTTCAGGATTCGCTTTCGCATTCTTCTCCTGTTCCGCTTTCTGAATAATTTCGTAAATCTTCATCATCTCGTCAGAAAGTCCCTGAGTCGCCGTATCAATCGCAGCTGCATCATCTTTATCTTTTACATCTTTGAGCGCTGTAATCTTATCATTGATCGCCGTCTTTGTCGCGTCGTCGATTTTGTCTCCGTAATCTCGAAGAGATTTTTCCGCTGCAAAGATTGTGGTCTCTGCGGTATTTTTCTTTTCAACCAATTCTTTCTTTTTCTCATCATCTGCCTTGTACTTCTCTGCGTCTTCCTGCATTTTCTTAATATCAGCATCTGACAATCCTCCTCCTGACTGAACGGTAATAGAAGCCTCTTTGTTTGTCGCCTTGTCAACCGCCTTTACATTAAGGATGCCGTTCGCGTTAATGTCGAACGTAACCTCGATCTGCGGCATCCCTCGAGGCGCAGGTGCAATATCCCCAAGCACGAATCGTCCCAATGACTTGTTGTCTGCCGCCATTGGTCGTTCTCCCTGCACGATATGAATTTCTACTGATGGCTGATTATCAGCGGCGGTAGAAAATACTTGAGACTTTGAGGTTGGAATGGTTGTGTTTCGCTCGATCAATTTTGTAGCAACACCTCCCATAGTTTCAATACCAAGTGAAAGTGGAATTACATCAAGGAGCAATACATCCTTCACGTCTCCCTGAAGCACTCCGGCCTGTACTGCCGCACCAAGAGCCACTACTTCGTCTGGGTTAATGGTTCGGTTAGGTTCCTTTCCGAAAAGCTTCTTCACTTCTTCGACAATCTTTGGCATTCGAGTCTGTCCTCCTACCATGATCACTTCATCAATTTCGTTGATCTTGAATGGTGATGCGACAATAGCTCGTTTTGTAATTTCAATTGATCGGTCGATGTACTGTGCTGCCAATTCTTCAAGCTTTGCTCGGGTCATTTTCATTACCAAGTGAGCTGGCACTCCATCGTTCTGTGCGATGAATGGAATGTTGATTTCTGATTCTGTCGTCGTAGAAAGTTCATGCTTTGTTTTTTCAGCCGCTTCCTTAAGTCGCTGTAGCGCGAGTACGTCTTTGGTTACATCAAGTCCTGACTCTTTTTTAAATTCGTTTGCGATCCACGCTACGATTTCTCGGTCGATATCTTCACCTCCCATGTGCGCGTCTCCATCAGTAGATTTTACTTCTACCAAGTCAGCTCCTACTTCAAGGACTGAGATATCGAATGTTCCTCCTCCGAAGTCGTACACTGCGATCTTCTGGTCTTTCTTTGAATTGAATCCGTATGCAAGCGCTGCGGCGGTTGGTTCGTTAATGATTCGCTTCACATCAAGTCCTGCAATTTTTCCTGCGTTTACGGTTGCCTGTCGCTGGTTGTCATCGAAGTATGCAGGAACAGTAATCACAGCCTCGGTGATCTTCTCGCCAAGCTTTGCTTCTACGTCCGCCTTGATCTTTGAAAGGATCATCGCTGAAATTTCTTCTGGTCGATAATCCTTATCGCCGAATTTTACCGCGACTCCATCATCAGATCCTTTAGAGATCTTGAACGGTGAATGCGCCATGTCTTTCGTAACGACTTCGTCTGAAAACTTGTGTCCCATGTATCGCTTGATTCCAAAGATGGTATTCTCCGGATTCGTCACAGCCTGGCGCTTTGCCAATGCTCCGACCAATCGGTCTCCATTTTTCGCAAGCGCAACAATCGACGGCGTCGTTCGCGCACCTTCGTTATTTTCAATAATCTTTGGCTGCCCACCTTCGATGATGGCAACCGCGCTGTTTGTAGTTCCTAGGTCAATTCCAATTATTTTTGACATATGTTTTGTTAAGTTTAAATTTTAATTCTTATTATTCACCTTCATTAAGTTCAATTACATCCAACTTACTTAATCCATCACCTAATTCTTCCTTTCTCTTATCGTAAAAATCAATTCCTGGCTTTGGAGAAGATTTACTCATTGTTTTCATGTCTCTGATTTGCTGTACTGAGCCACCTTCTGACGCTTGGTTAAACATCTCATTGATCTCTTCCGATACTTCTTCTGGGATAACCTTTTCGGGTTCTATAAGTTCTGCATTATTGCAAGCATTAAGCGCCATTTGTGTTCTCATTCTTTCTGACATATTTTCTTTCATAATTTAAAGGTTATTTATTTCAACAAGTCTTCCGCGACCGCGAAATTCTTGTATAATTGGTATTATATTCCCTATTTAAACCGTGTCAAGAGATTTTTAGCCTTATTTTTAACCCTATAATAGAAGCTTTAAAAATTTATTTTTCTTTATCAGTAATTTGACACTATATCCTATTCTGCTAAGCTTAAACCATACTTGTGGGGCGAGAATTTTCTTTCCCTGTGTCGGCTAACCAGACTGAAAGCAAGCATACTAAAAAACACCAGTTCTGGTGTTTTTTAGTAGACATTATTTTAATTATTTCCCTATCCAAATTTTCTGAGCAATCCCTGACTGAGTAATAATACCCTTCATGGTTCTTGGTTTTATAGAAGCTTTTCCATGGAATGGTACACAGACTTGGCGAAGCTTTTTATCAACATGTCCTGTGTAGTAATAATGACTTCCAGTTACATGATTCAACTTAAAATGATTCTTCTTCAAGAAATCTACCACATCATCAAATGTCCAATTGAAAAGACCGCGCGGCATTTAGGCACGAGAGTATCCGAACATGGCGACCTCGAATGGCGACTTTGTTGGATTTTTAGCGGTTAAATTCTTCCACAACTTTTCATACTCTGGATCAGCTGACTGGTTTAGAGGAGCAAATCGTGCACCTTTTACTTTCTTAAGTGAAGCAACATATCCGCTTACAGCCTGAAGTAATCCCATAAAGGCGAGTTTGGGGTCATCGCTAGATTCTACAATATTAAATTCCATGGCCACCGCGTACCACGTGCCACCCTCCTTGAAAACAATATGTCGGAATTTGCCTTTTTGAGGTGTATTCATAATAATCTTATATTACCATTTTTAGAGAGTTTATCAACCCAGCTATTTATTTCCTAATTATTTTTTCTTTATTTAAATAATAAAAAAGAAGGGTGCGTACCAATACGGCATGCTTTCCCTTCCTGTCTTAACCCACAGACTTATATAAATTAACATACTTCAGAAATAATGCAAGATGGGGCTTTTTACCGCTCCCCAATCTGCTGGCGCCACATTGCGTAGTAAAGCCCCTTTTCTGCAAGGAGTTCTTCGTGACTGCCAACTTCTGCCATTTTTCCTTTCTCCAGAACATAAATCTTATCCGCGTGCATAATGGTTGAGAGTCGGTGTGCAATGAGTACTGTAATACGCGACTCGCCTTGCGACACATCACGAATTGTTTTTGTGATCTCTTCTTCTGTAATTGAATCAAGGGCCGAAGTCGCCTCATCGAAAATCAAAATGTTCGGCTTTCGAAGAAGCGCTCGCGCAATAGAAAGTCGTTGCTTCTCTCCTCCTGAAACCTTTACTCCGCCTTCGCCAATCACCGTATCCAATCCCTTCCCTCCACGTTCAAGCAAGTTTTGGCACTGAGCACTATTAAGTGCCGTAAGACATTCCTCATCAGTCGCATTCGGATTTACGAATAGCATATTTTCACGAATCGTTCCTGCAAATAATTGAGTATCCTGAGTTACAAATCCGATTTGTTTCCTTAATTCTTCCTTATTAATTTCATCGTATCGAATACCGTTATAAGAAATGCTTCCCTCTGTTGGAACATACAATCCGACCAACAATTTCACAAGCGATGTTTTTCCAGAACCTGAAGGACCCACAAATGCAATCGTCTGTCCCTGTTTTACTTGATAAGAAATATTAGAAAGCGCTTTTGTTGTAGCCGTATTATATCCGAACGAAACATTATCAAATGCAAACTCTTTCAGTTCTCCCATTGCTTTTGGATTCGCCGGAGTTGATTCGGGTGCCGTATTCATCAACTTCTGATAATTCGCAAGTGACGCTTCTGTTTCCCGATACGCAGATATAAATGGC
>CAZVLM010000012.1:0-22919 GCA_964628065.1 uncultured Candidatus Saccharibacteria bacterium | reverse complement strand
ACCAAGGTAGAGAGGTGGTATTTATTACACAACACTTTGGTAAGCCTCGAAAAAGCTGTCCGACCATTGATAGCTCATTAAAAACCGTTGTGGCTGATTTAAGTAAACAAGTGACCTTAATTGGAAATCAGATTTCAGCAGGAACGGGTGATTACGATACGCTCGTAGCAACGTACAATGACACCGTAGCACGTATGAACGCATTAGCAGAGAAGTATAACAACCAGATCCGCGCATTTAACGCCTGCGCCAATCTAAATAAGTAATATAAGGGGATAATAGGACAATGTCGCACAATATATCTTTTACGACTATTAATCTACTACAGGGCTTCCCTTAACATAAAACACCTGAGTCGGGTGTTTTATGTATTTGCTATATAGCCCTATTAGATTCTCTAAGGATCAAGTAGAACAACAACAATCCGATGACTAACTCGCTCATTATTTACGGAGCTTTCATCCGTTTCATTTATGCCCGCAACTTATATACATAGACTGGGTAAGGAATTACTAAGTCTCCCTACTTATCATAAATTATAACAAATGTACAAAAATACGTCGAGATGTACTTGGTTATCTGCTTTATTATAGAGACTCTAATGTTTCTATAACCTGCTCCATTGATGATTTAAGATAAACACTCATTTTTCTATAATCATCTTTGGATATAATATTTCTTTTTTTATTATGCTCAGTGTGAACGGTCCACATATTACAAGGCTTTGATTCGTTTGGTTGAAATACATCAAACCTTACAACGCTCCCTCTTTTTTGAACTATTTCTATGCGTGAAAAGCCGTTTGCTAAAGCTATTTTTTCTGCAGCTTTAATATATTTATTAAGCGGGTAATTTAGCCTCTGCATAGTAATGAGCAGTCTTAATGACAGGATTATTAGCCAATAGATTTCTAGTCACCTCTTGAGAAATTTCATTCCACTTCTCCATATCTTCTTGAGAAGATATTAAAACATTTTTAAGGTGATCTGGATGTCCATACAATTCTAAGCCTTCTTCATATACCTCAACCATCTCTTTCAAAACCTCCATTACTTTTTGTTGACTAGTTGATTCGTAAGTTACATCGTATGGAAGCACAAATCCGCGCCAGAGACCAGTCTTTGTCTTGTAAGAAATTGAAACCGATGAAAAAGGAAGCTGTGTTTTTTCGATAACAACTCTTTTCTTAGTAGAACCTTTTAGTAAGTTATTCATAAATATATTCTAGCGTAATTATTACTTAGTTTCTAGTAATTTTATAATAACTTTAATATAGCACATATTGCCATTTTAATCAAGATCTAGTAATTTTTATTCTTTAATAAAAATTTATTCACTAGTACTGCTTGCACCACTCTTGAACTGATTTGATTTCGCTTTTGGTAGATATACGAGCGGATCAAGATAAGCAGATGTCGGCGCAATAGGCATGGTATAAACTCTTCCTTTACACGCAGAGTTAGTACTAGGACGTTCTGCAACTCGTGCTCCCTCTTCCCCATTTACACCATTTGAAGCGTAAACCGTAAGGTGCAGATGAGGTCCTGTAACATGTCCTGTGGAGCCACTGTAGCCGATTAAGTCACCTTTTTTAACGACCTGACCTGAGGTAGCCTTAATAATAGACAAGTGACCATATGCGGTCGCAAGGCCATTATTATGTCGTATGAAAACCCATTTACCAAACGACGCCTTATAACATGTTTTGTCGGTATCACCGGTACCTTCTACGGTACCATCTGCAACCGCATAGACCGCCGTTCCAACAGCTGCACGAAAATCGACACCACTGTGAGAACCAGAAACATATAATCGTCGCGCATCTACTGTTTTACCGAATCGCTGTGTGATCACCACATCTGCAAGAGGCCACCCAAGTGCTCCTTGTCCTGGCAAACTTCCGCTATCCAATGTAAACTTTAATTTTGATTCGTATTCAAAGATTTCTGCATTCAACGCTTCAACCTGTTTCTTTCGAGCTTCTACTTCTGCACGATAAATAGCTTCTTCATTTTTTGTTCGTGCCAGAAGGTCGCTTTTTTCTTTTGCTTGAATATCAATAAGCTGTTTCTGATCAGCAAGCTGTGCGGTTAATTTTTCTAGTTCAGCTTTTTTATCAGCCAAACTTTTTTGAGAAATTTCTAAGGAAGTTTTTTCAACCCGCATCGTAGATACATGGTCCTTAATTTCAGATTGAACGAGAAGTATTTCATCAACCTCACGCATGAACTCTGATACCGTCTTGCCTGATGCAAGGAGTTCAATCAATGAACTTTGATCAGAATTATTTAGAGCGCGAATGGTTTCTTTCAACGCTACGGTATTTTTTACAATTCCTTGCCCGAGTTCCCCAATTTCTTTTTGGTTTTGTTGGATAGTAAGAGCCGTCTTTTCAACGTTTTTTCCAGTTAACGTAAGATTAGTTTGAAGTTTTTTCTGATTGGTTCCAATCACTTTCAGTGTTGACTGGAGTGAATTAGCTTCGGCTGACACGGCATCTACTTGGGCTTGATACTTATTAATTTCATTTTGAAGCGCTTGAATTTCGGCTGTTTTTGCCTCAATGCTTTTTTGGATATCAGAAGCAGGCTCTGCAGCGATTGCAAAGAATGGATTTGAAATAATTATAAGAATGACAAGTATTGTGAGTGATGCTTTTAGATTTTTTGGCATAGTGATTCTAGGCGTGCAATGGTTTCGTCTTTTCCGAGAATTTCAGAAAGAATGAATGGGTCTGGCGATTTATCCTTGCCAGAAAGAGTAAATCGAACAGGCCACAATAGGTTTCCTCGTCCTACTTCTTCTGCGTATGGCCAGACTACTTCTTTAATATGCGCCGCGTTCCAATCTACAAGGTTAATAGTCCTCATAAGCTCAATGGCTTTTTCTATATGGATTTTTGCCTTATCTGCTCCCTCTCCTTTCCAGGAAACTTTTTCAAGATCAACAATAGGGCGGTTGATGTAGTAATCCAGTTCGCCTTCTTCCTTCATTTTTCTAATTTCAATAAACGAACTAGATCTCTCGAGAATAATAGGCACGAGTTTTTCGAGAAGTATTTCTCCGGCAGAAAAGTCTGGCAAGGCTTTTTTCACATACTCCTTCTTTTCTTCATTAGAAAGAAGTTTAATGTACTCACGATTAAACCAATCAAGTTTTTCTTTGTTGTAAGCAGGATTAGATTTTTGAAGACCTTCCATATTAAACACTGAAACAAACTCAGCTAATGAGAACATTTCTTGATTATCTTTTGGAGCCCATCCAAGTAATGCCACAAAATTAAGCAGTGCTTCTGGCAAATATCCCTCTTCTTCTACCAAGGCTTGGCATGAATAACTACCCTTTCTCTTTGAAAGCTTTCCTCCACCCACTTCCTGAATATCTGTAAGATGCCCTAACTGTGGCAATGTAAAACCTAAATACTTGAACACAAGTATGTGAATCGGCGTACTAGGAAGCCAATCGTATCCGCGGAAAATATGCGTAACTCCCATAAACTGATCATCAACCGCAAGTGCCAAGTGATACGTTGCAAATTCTCCATCACTTTTAAGTAATACTGCATCTGCTACGTCACTAGTATTCCATGTGATGTCTTTTTTAAATACAAAATCGTAGTAAGTGACTTCTTCATTATTAGGTACGCGCAATTTAATTGCACCAGAAGTGAGACCTTTGTCGCGACATGGGTCACGAAGCTCTTTTGAGTATCCTTCTACTTTTGCATTTCGCGGGCCGCACTGGCAGTAAAACGCATGACCTTCTGCAACAAGTTTCTCTGCAGCTTTTCGGTATTCTCCTGCGCGAGCTCGATCTGATTGCTTGTATAGCGCATCCCATTCGAGTCCGAATGTTTTCATCATTTTTTCAATACCTTCCGCTGAGCCTTCAACTTCACGCTTTTGGTCCGTGTCTTCAATACGCAAAATAAACGTGCCTTGGTTCTGGCGCGCTAGAGCATAGGCATATAAAGCTGTTCGAAGTCCTCCAATATGTAAATTTCCTGTTGGACTTGGCGCAAAACGCGTAACGATCTGGGTATTCATAGGAGCTATTATAGCAAAATTGGGCTTATTTATTAATTGACCATGTTATATATGTGTGCTATTATATGTAAGTAACACTATTGTTCATCAAACTTAAAAACTGACCTATGACTCTTAATATTGCATTGAACGCTGATCTTTCTAGAAAGGTTAACGCACTGCTTAAAAGACTACTCACGATCTTGCTATGCATCATCGTGCTTACGGTAATGATTTTCTTAGCTGACTTAAGACATGACTTGGTATATAAATGCAAATTCTTTATATATCTCCTTATGGTCTTATCTTTTACTGGTATTCTCTTCTCTATACAACATCCTGTTATGATTACCCTTACAAAAGACGCTTGCCGTGAAGGATTGAAAAGTATTAAGAAAGATGCTGATTACGAAAAAAATCTTACTGATGGAGGGTGGGCCGCAGACGTAAAACTTGAACCATATACTGGATTTGCTCAGTATCACCTATTCCCTCTTCTATTCGGTAAGCAGCCCTATAGAGTAATTTTAAATAGCGACAATAATCAACGTACCTCTCCAAGGTATATTGTAGAATTCAAAAAAGGAATTGAGCCAAGATTAAAGCTCACCTACGGAAGATTTAGTAAATAAAAATTTAATAAAACCGCCCTTAAACAAGGCGGTTTTATGTTGTAGTAATTTGACTTATCAAATTATGTGTGATAAAGTCAACCCGAACCATTTCCCTCATTTATAAATTAAAACTCATGAAAAAACTCCTTCATCTATGGTTGCCTGTCTTAGGAATTCTTATTATTATTGCCATATTCTACACCGTCTTCCGCTTCGACACTATCAAACAACAACTAAAGCGGAAGACTGCTGAGCAGTCTTTGGTAATTAAAACATCGCCCGAAGACGAGAAAAAAGAATTATTTGAAAGTTTTACACCAACAGTACGCACTGCAGCGGAAAGACTTGATACACTTGTAGCAATAGACACCCTTCCCTATGGCACCGAGCATGCTAACCAATGGAATATTTTTTATTCAAAAGTAAAAAATATAAGTAATTCTGTAATGGAGTCAGGCTTTAATATGAAAACGACTTATTACAATGATACGACCGGTTCAGCATATGTATACTGCATTAAGAAAACTGATTACTATAATCACCCAAAAGGGACGCTTGAGCCCTACGCAAAAGCACGCTTAATTCATTATGGCGTCCTTACAAGCCCCGCGGTAATAAGAAAGCACAGCATACCAGCAGGTACTTACATTATAACGGTTGATGATTGTGATCGCTGGGTGGGTGACCAATCAACTATTTGGTACAGTAGTAATGTAGTCTATTCTTCTACCTTCGAAAAGTTCGCTCAGGAATTACAAAGAATTGCGAATTCTAAAGCATCCTCACCGCATAGTTTAGATTTAGAGTATTGGACTTATACATATAACCACAGCACTCTGGAATATTACACGGAATAATTTGCCTTTAAAACTTAATAAAAACCGCTTCGAAAGAGGCGGTTTTTATATTTGGAATTATTTCCTGCCTAACCGTAATGCCTCATATTCTTTACGAGTAATTCCTATATCATCGAGCGTTGCTATAAGTATTCCAATACTCAGATCTTCCCTGCCATGTACAGGAATCACGGCAATCTTACCCGTGTCTTTATTCTCAAGAAAATGATGACTGCCTCTTATTCTTACCAAGACAAAGCCAAGCCGGAGAAGAATCTTGATGAACTTCCTAGGCGTAATCGGAGTCAATTTTGGCATGGTCTATTAGTATGCAAATTCCATCTGCTGAACACTTATGAGACGGTTCTGACTGCTGCTGGCACCGCTTTCGTGACGCTCGTCCATTACTTCAAGATAGAGCGATACCGCCTCTTCAAGTCGCTCATAAAGCTCCGGAAGCGTTGCTCCCTGAGTTTGGCAGCCCTGCAATGTAGGAACTGAGCCAATGTAAATGCCGTTATCGTCTTGCTCGATAATGACGGGAAGGACGATTTTTCTTGATCCTTTTTCCATGATAAAAGCAGTGTACTTCATATCAGATAAAATGCAATTATGATTATAATTCGACGTATTGAGCTTAGCAAAAGCAGAATAAAGAATCATACAAGAAATAATAAAGTTTTGATAAATATTATAAAGAAAAAGCCCCGTCAATGACGGAGCTCTATTTTTCTGCAATATGCGACAACCCAATCTCCAACACCTTCTCTGCAATCTTCTTCGCGGCATCGGGCTGGAAGAAATCGTGGGCAGCGGCAGACATTCTGTCATGAAGGATGAGGTCAGATGTTATACGATCAATTTCAGAAATGAGGATATGCGGTGTGAGGTTTTTTTCCTCAATTACTTCGCAAGCACCTGCGCGCGCATATGCAAATGCATTTTTCTTTGCATGGTCATTATTTGAAACAGTAAACGGAATAATGAGTGATGGAATACCCCACGATGCAATTTCGAAAATAGTAGATCCTGCTCGCGATACGATAATAGACGCCACTCCTGCTGCCATACGCATCGAAAGCTGATTAAGGAATGGAAATGGTTTATAGCGACTCTTGTACTCACTATTTTCTAACAATAATTCTGCCCGTTTGTTTACATCATCAAAGAGCAACTTCCCTGTCTGATGCACGATCTGATACTTAGAAATAAGCTCTGGAAGCGCATCAAGAACTGCTTCGTTGATAATTTGCGCACCAGATGAACCGCCAAGGATAAAAATAACAGGCACTCCAGACTCAAGTTGCAAATATTCTAATCCGCCAGCTGCGGGATGGATAAGTTCCGGTCGAACTGGCTGACCAACATGCGCGGTTTTATCCTTTGGAAAATACTGAAACGATTCTTTATAAGATACAGCAACATACTTAGCAAACTTCCCTGCCCATGCGGTCACGCGTCCTGGCGCCGCATCTGATTCATGTACAATAACAGGAATACCGAGAAGTCGTGCAGCAAACAATGTTGGAAATGATGCATACGCCCCTTTTGCAAAGACCACATCGGGATAAAGTTTAAATACGGCAAAAAATGCCTCAACGACGCCGTATGCTGTCTTGAAAATATCGATGAAATTTTTCAAAGAAAAATACATACGCAACTTCCCTGCTGTGATTTGTTTGAATGTGATCTGGTTTTCAAACAGAGCCTGCTCGTCATAAGGTGCATCAGAAAAATAATACATGCGAACATTCGCAATTTTCTGCTCGTCGACCATTTTATTGATTTCTTCGGCAACCGCGATAATTGGATAGAAGTGGCCACCGGTGCCTCCGCCTGTAAATAGGATCTTGATCATATAGAAGCATTATATCAGCAAAAAGCCCTTATTCAAGGACTAGTGATTTGACTGAATCATCTTAAATACATGCGCATCTTGAGGCGGGGTATCTGCAGATAGTAGTAACAATTCTGAATTTCCAAAATGGAACGCTGTAAGAACTTGTCGCCAAGGGAGATCATAATAAGAAGCGTATATCATTTTTCCGACATCTCCATGACAAACAAGGAGTACGTTACCTGAGGTATGATTTCGCTTCACTTCTTCTAGAATTATGCGACCCCGAATAATCAAGTCATCGAATGTTTCAGCACCTTCGGGACTTAAGAAATAAGTAATCGTATCTGTCTTAATTATATCAGGAGCACAGTATTCCTCTATTTCGCTCAACAACCTACCTGTCATGACTCCAAAATCTCTTTCAATGAGAGAGCTCTGTATAATTGGATCAGGAAGCCCAAGAGTATCCGTTACCATTTTCCCAGTATCATAGGCGCGCTTTAGCGGCGAACTGTAAACAGCATCAAAACGCAGCCCTGCCTGTTTTATGTGTAATGCTAATTCTTGTGCTTGCCTCACTCCTAACTCAGTAAGGGGAAAATCTCGGTACCCATTCAAAATACCATTTAAATTGTCTTCATTTTGACCGTGTCGTGCAATGTAGATTTTTAACATGATTCTATTATAACAGAACTTACAAATGAACGAGTAATAGTTGACATTTATATATTAAATGATATAGTGCATTGGAATTATATTAAACCACATTAAAAACTTAAAAGATGACTAAGAATAGGCTCCTTGAAACCCTGCTTAGAAAAGCAATTACAGATTCAGACTTTGACGCAATTGGAAAAACACTCACCCTTCTCAAGCGTGGACTCACTGTTTCTGAGAGGAAGCGGATTATTTCTGAGGCACAGAAAAAACCATTAAAGCAGGCAGTAAGTGCTGTGTTGAAATTTAGCAACACAGATGTACCTGCAGTTTTTTCCGAACAGCTTATTTTAAAATTTGCACAGGAAGAAGATGCTCGCACCGAAGATGTATTTAAGTTGAGACCAACCAGGCAATCCATTGAAGGAGTTATTGCCTACTTTATTTCAGTAGGAAACCTTGAAATTGCTATAGAATATGCAAATTGCATTGGTCGCGAGCTTACAAGTAAGGAATTATTGGCCTGTGTTGATGGCATGATTACCAACAAAGATTTTTTCGAAACTGCCCCTGTTAGAACATTAGTACAACTGCTTGGAAAAAAGCAACTTTCTCGAAAACAGCGTGCACTGTTCGCACAGAAATACAAGGAGAACTACGATTACCTGCTATACCAATATTACGGCGGTAAGAAAAGCGAACTTGATCCTTACTGGTTTAGAAGGTTTATAAGCCTGAATATTGAAAGGGATACACCTGGCCACGCCATCCGGTTGATTGCAATAGAAAGATTAGACAAGCTTGAAGGTATGGAAAATTCATTAAGAAAACTGTTTGCTTATGTTGCAGAAAAAGGTTCTTTCCACAGAGAAACAAAATCTGACATAGCATTTTTTAGAAGCAGAATGCCTAAAGAAATAGCAACGTTGTGCTTTTGTGAACTTATCAACAACACAGACCAAACACTTCCTTCCTTTTTTATTGAAAAGTTAGGCTTTACCATGGATGCCACAGTATTCTCTGCTTACTTGAAAATACTTAAGCGGATAAAAATTTCCAGCGGAAGATTGCAGCTTCATCTCGATGTGATTGATAATTTTTATAGAAAACCAACTAAGCAAGAACAGGCTGTAATTCTTAATTACATTTCACGCAGTGGTGACTACGAAACGTTCTTCGAATACGCAGAAAAATATTCATTTGAGCCCACGTCTTATATGATTAAAACGCTGCAAATGAACAATGCTTGAAACTTAACAACAACTCAATGACAAACCGGCAATCGTTTATGCGACTTGCCGGTTTTTTGTGTCTTTCTTTTTTGAAATATTGAGTACGAGTCCCATTGCGCCAAGTGAAAGTGCAAGCGCCGTTCCTCCATGACTGATGAAGATGAGCGGAAGACCTCCGAGTGGAAACACCGCAATAGCAGACGCAATGTTTAGGTAGGATTGGAATACAATCAAGCTGACAATACCGATAATAACCAACTTTCCGAATGTATCTTTCACACGAGACGCGACCCATAGCCCACGGAAAAAGAATAAGAGATAAATAAGAATAATAACGAGCGATCCCAAAAATCCGAACTCCTCACCTACTACCGAGAAGATAGAGTCGCCAAGCGGTTCCGGTAAGTACTTAAATTTTTGAATACTTTGCCCAAATCCACGACCCGTAAATTTTCCTGAGCCGACCGCAATAAGCTGCTGCTGCACCTGATATGAGGCACCTAGGGCGTCTTTTGATGGATCCATAAACACCTTAATTCGGTCAAGGAGGTAGGGACGAACCGCAATAAGAGCTCCAAATCCAATAATGGCAACCGCGATCATGATGCCGATATCTCGCCACTTTGCGCCTGAGATAAAATACATAAATAGGCACGCAATCGCGATAATGAGGAAGCTGTCCGTATCAGGTTGCATCAACAAAAGTGCGCCAACCATTCCTAAAATAATGACAAACGGAATAAGTCCCTGTGAAAGGTTTTTTATATTCTGCTTTAAAGAAGAGATCCATGCTGCAATATAAATAACGGTTGCATACTTTGCGAACTCTACTGGCTGGAATGAAAGCGGTCCAATAGACAACCATCGTCGCGCCCCTCCGTGAGAGAATCCAATGTGTGGAACGAACACCAATGCCAAAAGCACCAATCCCCCAATAAAAAACCAAAGCGCATTTTTTCTAAAGAACTCGTACGGTATTCGAAGCATTGCCAAAAACAGCACAATTCCCCCACCGAGCCCTAGTACCAGTTGGTTGAATAAAATTCCTTTGAACTTCTCCATATTTCCAAAGGCAGAAAATGAAGCCGAAAGAAACACAAAAAGACCTACTACTGCGAGTATTGCGGTAAGTCCAAATAATGTTTTGTCGAATTCAAAGTACTTTTTCATAATATATCTATCCCGTGATTGCAATAATGATTCCGAGTGCCGCAGCCATGAGACTTACTACCCAGTAACGCATTACAATTTTTTCACGGGACCATCCCATTGCTTGGAAATGGTGATGCAGTGGCGCAATCTTAAATACTTTCCTTCCTAAATATTTTTTACTAAAAATCTGAATAGCAGATGAAAGTGATGTTGCAACGAGAAGAATTCCTACAATTGGAAGAATAACCACCGAGTTTGTCATGAACGCAATAATCGCAAGTGCGAGCGTAAGACCTAGCATACCAGTCTCACCCATATAGAATCTCGCTGGCGGGATGTTAAACCAAAGGAATGCAAGAATTGATCCTGCTACCACAAAACACAGCGCTGCAATATCAATGAAGTCTTTTGCAAACGCAATCACACCAAACGATGCATATGCAATCGCCATTACGCCTCCCGCAAGACCGTCAATCCCGTCAATGACACGAGAACTGAACGTTCCGAGTACCACAATAACGAATAGCGGAATAAACCAAAGCCCGATATGAATATCCCCGACAAATGGAAAATGAAAGTAATCCATTCCTAGTTTGTAATAAAACCAAATTGAGGCAAGCAGTCCAATAACAATAACGAAGAAAACGTTTTGTCCCTTAAGGCCATTTTTAAATTGTGGAAACTTATCAATAAAAATTTCTAGGAAGTCTTCAAATAATCCAAAGAATCCTCCAAACAGGAGCGCCGCAAGTGGCAACAATGTCTGACCTCGAGAAAGGAAGTCTAATTTTTGAAGTACCGGATCGCCTGTTACTTTTGAAAGAATAAACATCCCGAGGATAATAATTACCGTCGAACACCAGATAATAATACCTCCTACGCGGGGCGTTCCTGTTTCTAGTTGTTCATTATGAATCTGCTTAAAAGCTTCACTCATGGCAACATCATTGTTTTGACGAGAGGTTCGTTTCCAGAGCTTGAACTTAAAAAAATACTTTGAGAATAAAGGGGTTATTGAAATTCCTACAATGAATGCAAGTACCGATGGTAAAAATACTTTAATAAGGGTGGTGGGTATCATAGATAACAGGCATTATACCAAAGATATGAACAAAATAAAAACGCCCCGAGCTTGTCGAGGACGTCTTATTCTGTAAATACATTTGTTTCTGCAACAGGCTCTGTTTCCTCACGCTTTTCGATTTCTGACTTGAAATGTTCAAAGTTAGGAAGTTCTGAAATATCTGAAATTCCGAGGTAACGCATTGTGTCGAACGTGGCTCGATATTTTGTAACTCGATTACCTGCCCTGCGAAGCCCGGCCTCGGGCGTAGAAGGGTCATCTGGGTTTGGAACTTTTTCTACAAGCCCTCGTACGAGCAAGTTTCGAAGCATGAAACCTGAGTTTACACCTCGAATGAAATCGATCTCAGGTTTTGTTGCACCGTCCTTGTAAAGAATGATGGTAAGCGTTTCAAGGGCTGCTTTTGAAAGCGGATCTGACAACTCCTGCTTCTTAATATCTAAAATCATATTCCCCATTTCAGGATGAGTTGCAAGCATGACTTCGTCACCGTTTTTCATAAGCACGATTCCATGACCCGCAATATTTTCTTCCAACATTTTAATGGCATCATTTACTTCGCCTTCGGTTACTTCAAAAACCTTTGCAAGTTTTTTCACTGCAATAGGCTCTCCTGTATAAAATAAATACGCTTCAATTTTTTGTGTAAGATTCATATAAGTTCAATATCTCCAAAATTTTCCGACTGAAGGACGTTTCCGATTCCCTTCTTAACTAATTCAAGGATGGCAAGGAATGACACGACTGCAAATACTTTTGCTTGTCGTTTTTCTTTCGGATCGGTTGCATTACGATACTTATCCATAATATCTCGACTATGGAATGCCATACCGTTTTGGATACGTTCGGTTAAGTTAGCAATGACTTCCTCAAGTTTTACAACTACCTTCATTGCCTTCTCTGGTAATTTTTCCAAAATAGGAAACGCTACGAAAATACTTTCTAGTATTCCTGTAAGTCCGCCAAGAGTAATCTGACTGTCCGGTGCAAATACGGGATTTTTATCTTGCCATACGCGCTCGAACGATACATTCTTCTGATACATCGGAGCGAGAAGTTCTGAGTATTTCTGAACGACTTGATACTGACGAACTCGTTCTGTAAGGTCGGTAATGCTCGCCTCTTCTTCTTCGGTAAGTTCCATGCTTGGAAGCAAAGATCGTGCCTTGATGAGCACCAATGTTGAGGCAACAACGATAAATGATGACACTTGAGAATATGATAAGTTGTGTTCTGCAATGAATTTAAGGAAGTCTTCCGCTACTTGCGAAAGCGACACTTCAGATACGTGCATTTTACGATCCTGAATGAGCTGAAGCAATAAATGCACCGGCCCCTCAAATTCTCCAGATTTTACGAGATAATCCATGGGTCTATTGTACCTTTTTTGGTAAATGTTACAATAAAGGCCTAAAACTTCATTCATAAAAAAGCCGTTGGGTAACCAGCGGCTTTTTTACTTAAGATTTATTTCAATTCATCCACTTGCTTAGAAAGCAACACGTCAATTCGGTTCAAGTCTCGCGGGAAGAGGGTCGCTTCCTTCACGTTCTCAATTCCTAAGAATTTCTGTGTCAGTCGTTCGAGTCCAAGTCCGATACCTCCGTGCGGTGGAATACCGTACTTGAAGGCCATAAGGTAGAATTCAAATTTCTCAGGATCCAATCCTTTATCCTTAATCTTCTGGATAAGCATATCGTAATCATGCACTCTCTGTCCTCCTGAAACAATTTCTACTCCTCGGAAAAGCAAGTCGAAACTCTTTGTGAATCCCGGATCTTCTGGATCGTCCATGGTATAGAATGGTCGCTTTGATGTTGGGTAGTGGGTAACAAATACAAAATCACTTCCCCATTCTTTTGCTGCGTATTCACACAGCCATCGCTCGTCTTCTGGTTCAAGGTCTGGCTCATTTGTTTTGTCCTGACCTGTCTGTTCTTTAATAAGTTGCTGAGCTTCTCGCAATTTAAGCACTGGGAATTTCTCAGGAGCTTTTGGAAGTTCAATATTGAAGAACTTAATTTCCTTCTGCCCCAATTCTCCCATCTTCTTAACACAGTGTTGCATAACACCCTGAATCATATTCATTACGTCTGTATGATCAGTAATGAATCCCATTTCAAAGTCGAGCATAGAGATTTCGTTCAGGTGTCGACTCGTTGCGTGTTTTTCAGCTCGGAACTGAACACCGGTTGTAAATACTCGCTCAAACGCGCCAACCATCATCTGTTTGTACAACTGTGGACTGGTCGCGAGGTATGCAGTTCGATCGTAGAAGTAATCTACTTTAAATACTCCCGCACCTCCTTCTGCATCTCCTCCCACCAACTTTGGAGCTTGGAATTCTGTGAATGACTGATTTGTCAAATGTTCACGGAATGCAGATACAAGAATGTGCTGAGCTTTGAAAATAGCTTTCTCGCGCTCTCGTCGAATGGTATACGGTCGGTAATCGAGAAGTGTATCAAGGTTAAGATCTGCATCCATTGCGAATGGTAAATCTTTCGCCTCGCTTACAACTTCAATTCCCAAAATCTCAAGCTCAATATCTCCATTCTGCTTATCAGCCTGAATGTTTCGCTCTGGTCGCTTGTTTACTTTTCCAGTCACAGCAACCACCCATTCACTTCGGAGTGTTTTTGCTACTTCCATCGCTCCACTATTTGGAAGGGTTACTCCCTGAATCTTTCCAGTTCGGTCTCGAAACTCGAAGAAAATCATTTTTCCCTGGTCTCGTCGCGTATCCACCCACGCACCGATAACCACTTCCTGGTCAACGTGCTGGTTGAGGTCGCTAATTAAAATCCTGTTTTTCATATAACTTATTTAAGTCTGAACGTCTTAGAGTAACGAAAAATCGCCTCTTCAAACGTAATTAAACATTTGCAGGGGCGATTCTTCGAAGCCCTCCTTTGCTCGCTGCTGACGCAACGAGCTTCGGAGGGTAAAAAAACGCGGTGCCACCCTACTTTGGACTTTGGTGATAATAGCTTCTCGCCGAGTGTCAGTCGGGTCGTCGAAGTGAAAATAATATACCATATTATAAGGGTTTTTGTAACTATTGACTTATAGCTATATATATGATATTATACTAGTGTAATCATTCTTTAACTAAAACTTATTCCATGCTAACCGCAGAAGAAATTAAGAAAGTAGAACGTATCGAGATAAAAACCCCTGTTCAGGGATACTTAACAAGAGTAATGGTTGAAACTAACCGCAACTGCATTTACATCTACACCGATGCGGCTGGAAAATACTTACCATCCGCAAGCGAAGTTGAAAAAGGGCGTAAAATTGTAAGTTCTGAATGGAAGAAGCTGAAAAAAGAAATGAGTGAGTTCGAGCCTATGGATACTGCATGGGCAGCCAAAGCTCAGGCAGCCGATCAGGAGCGCGCTCCATTTCTGAGACTTACCAAACAGACACGCACACAGTTTGCTGGTACACGTATTGCTCCAGCTTTACCTTAAGGTGTAACTAAAAACCGAATAGAAAATACCGCTTATAAAAAGCGGTATTTCTTATGGTCAAATGAGTTACTATCGATACCCTTCAGCCTGAAGATTGAATAATTCTTTATACTTTCCTTTTCGTTTCTTCATTAGCTTTTCATGACTTCCTTCTTCAATAATCTTTCCATGCTCGATCAAAATAATTTGGTCTGCATCTCGCACGTTTGAGAATTTATGAGAAATAATAATTCTCGTTTGGTTGTTATGATTTACTTTTAAGTTTCGGAAGATGGCGTCTTCTGACAGCGCATCAACGGATGCTGTCGGTTCATCAAGTACGACAATCGGCGCATTACGATACAGTACTCGAGACAATGCCAACTTTTGCTTTTGTCCTTTTGATAGTTCTACTCCTCCATGGAATTCAGTTCCTACTTTTTGCTTATATTTATCAGAAAGCGCTTCAATAAATTCGTTTGCCGTTGTTTCTTTGGCACTTGATTCAACAACGTCTTGATCATGCTTAGAAATATCTCCAAGTATGATGTTTTCCGCAATAGATTCTTCTGCGTACAGCGTGTACTCCTGAAGCAGGATTCCCAAGCACTGCTTCCAAGATTGCAAGTTGTACTCTTTAAGTGGTATTTTATTTACCAGAATCTCTCCTTCTGTCGGATCATATACTCGTGTAAGCAATTTAATAAGCGTTGTTTTTCCTGCACCGTTTAATCCTACAATGGCAATATTATCTCCTTGAGAAAACTTAAGGGAAATATTTTCAAGGACATTTTTATCTGAGCCAGGATAAGTAAAAGAAACGTTTTTAAATTCAACCTCAATCGAGTGATTTTTATCGATCATCCTATCCCCTGACTTAACAAGCGACTCCAGCTCAAAAAAATCCATAGCAATATCCACATTCTTTTTATGTTCGAAGAATTGCCCAAAGTCATCAAAGATCTGATCAGCAGCTCTCTGGAAGCGACCAATAACACTAAAACTAAACACGAGTGCTCCTACTGCTAATCCTCCAGTATAAACATCTCGAACAAGCAGGAATAGTGAAATCCCAAGGGATGCAGTAAGGATAACTCGGCCCGCAAATTCATTTCTTACCGTAATTTTTCTAATACCCCTCAACTTCTCATGGAATACAGAAATAACTTCTAAAAATTTTGACCTAAATACACCGAGATTATCGTAGTTTTTAAGCTCAATAAGTGCATTCTTGTTAAGCAGTGGATCGGTTTTCGCTCTCCATACTCGAGCTGCCTCCGCGTTTTCTTTCCATTTTCTTGCGGTCAATTCGCCGGTATTTTTTGCAATGAAATAAGTAGGAATAGCTCCTATAAAAATGATAATAAGAATAACTGGCGAGAATACAAGTAATGCCACCGCTGAAATCACAAGTGCCGTTATGTTTCTAAAAGAGTTAGAGATCAAGCCAATGATTCCAAAAATGGCAGGCATCCCTCGACTATTGGTCAACGTGATCATATTTTGCACTTCGGGTTGCTCAATGGTTCCTATATCAAGCTCATTCATTTTTATAAACATTCGTGATTGTAGGTATCGCCCAATATCATTATTCTGTACTCCCCACACATAGATCTGAAACGTAGAAATAACTGAAGGAAGGAAGTCCGATGCTAATATCAAAATAAAAGCTTTAATCAAAACTGCTACGCGAGCCCCTGCTACACCATATACCACAAACTCATTTACAATAATCGCAATTGATCCGAATTCAAGAAATGCAAAAGCTGCGCTTAACGCAGAAAGACTATATCGTATAATCGAATACTTCCTTGATCCCTTAATGGATTCCAAGAAAACAAATTTAATAATTACCCACACTGACCGCTGCCGCTCGATAATGTTTGGAAGCTTTGCCATGATTGGTTTATTTTACAATAAAAATAATTTTTCGTAAATGACTTAAGGCTTCCTTATGATAAGTCGATATAGATGCCAGCTTTTTACCTTTTCATCAAAGTTGGTATTTTCGGATTGATAATCTTCAAACCAAAGCACTTCTCCGAGTCTTTTAAATGCCTCGAGTTCTTCCGGCGTCGTTGAATAGTATTTAAAATTCCTCATATCTTTATCGGCCCACGGATCGCTCTTGCCCATGAACGAAACGCACATGACGCCGCCTGGTTTCAGATATTGAAAGTATCTTCCAGCCTGTTTCGTTGCATCTGGTTCATGAAAGAATGAATTTCTTGCGAAGATTAAGTCGTAATATTTATTTGGAATATAATCAACGAATGAAATTTTTTCAAAGTGAGCTATTTTCTTTATTTCATCAGCCAACGAATCTACGACATCAATAGCATCAAATGTTCTTCTTGGATGACCATTAGCCAGTCTTCCTATAATTGCACCGTTATAGGCTCCCACATCTAAAACATCCATTTCTTCATGGAGTAGTCCTAGTTCCTTCATTTTTTCAAGAAATTCCATGGAACATATCCTACCACAAAAAATTACCCTTTTCGGGCAATCTTTCGGTTCCTATTCAAACCCAACTCGTTCTCTCACCAGCTTCATCTTCGCAACCGCCTTCGCACGAGCTTTCTCGGCTCCATCCTTAAGGATTTTTGCGACGATTTCAGGATGAGATTCGTAGTATGCTCGTCGTTCGCGCATAGGTGTGACCATGGCAAGAATGTCCGCAAGCAAGGCTTCCTTCAAATCCTTGTACTTCCCTTTCTTTTCTTGATACAACACAGTAAGTTCTGCTTCGGTTCTGAACAGCTTATGGATAGCGTACACATTTGTTGGAACGTCTCCACTTGAGTCTGTCACAATACTCATCACCGCTTTCTTGATTTCTTCGTCGGTTCCAAACAATGGAATGGTGTTCTTGTAAGACTTAGACATTTTCTGTCCGTCAGTTCCGGGAATAATTTCTACTTCTTCTAAAATAATTTCTTTTGGAAGCTTAAAAGTTTCTTCAAAAGTGTTGTTGAATTTCTGAGCTGTATCTCGTGCATATTCTACATGTTGCTTTTGATCTTTTCCTACAGGAACAACATCAGTATCATAGAGGAGAATATCTGCAGCCATGAGCATCGGATAGTTGAATGTTCCTACGTTAAGCTCTTTGTCTTTTGCTTCTGCATCTTTGTAAGCATGTGCGCGCATCAAATAAGGCATGGTTGTAATACATTCAAACATCCATGCTAACTCTGCATGCTCTTTTACTTCTGATTGTCGGAAAATGATCGCATGTTCTGGGTCAATACCAATTCCTAGATAAGTAAGTACTAATTCATTTGTTAGTTCTTTCAATAGTTTTGCATCATGCACACTCGTAAGTGCATGGTAGTCCGCAATCATAATGTGAGTTTCATAATCGTTTTGAAGATCAACAAACTGTTTCAATGCTCCGAAATAGTTTCCGATATGCGGTGTTCCCGTAGGCTTCATCCCTGAGAGTAAAATTTTCTTAGTCATAATAAGGTTACTATACCATATTTATCTCAAAATAAATCTCGCTTCTCGTTACAAAATATAGCCTAATTTGCTATCCTTTTCTAAGTTTCCAACTCTCTTATCGATAGATTTTACGTCTTTCTTTACTTCTTTTAGATCAGTTGTCACTCCTACCATGTCTACCTGTAGGGTGGCAACATCTGTTTTTACCCCTGCAATATCAGATCTTACCTCCCCAAACATTCTATGCATCTCTTCTCGGAGAGCAGCTAACCCTTCTCCGTAAGATGCAAATTGATCGCTAAAATATTCCTTGATCAAACCAACGATACGAGCGTTATTCTGCTCGAGTTTCTGATTGAGTTTCTCATCAATGCGGTCATCGACTAGTTTTTCGATTTCTTCCTTCTTCATAATTAACGACATTATATCCATACAGAAAAAAGGAGCAAATCATGCTCCTTCATTTCCTTTATCTAAACTTTAAACTTGGAAATTACCCTTTTCGCTGTCGCATGATCTCGTAACATACGAGTGCGCTGGTAACCGAAGCGTTCAATGATTCTACTTCGTGTTCCATAGGAATCGATAGAATCACATCGCAATGCTCACCAGTCTTCTGTCGAAGCCCGTCTCCTTCTCCACCAATAACGACGGCGGTTGGTGTATCGAATTTGTATTCCCAGTAATTGGTGTTGCCACCCATTCCAAGTCCTACTACCCAGAATCCCTTCTTCTTAAGTTTCTCTACGGTCTGGTTCAAGTTTCCAACCTGGATAACGGGAATGCGTCCAACGGTTCCAGCTGATGTTTTGTACACCGCACTTGTGATTGGAGCCTGGTTAAGTTCAGCAACGATGATAGCGTCTACGCCTGCTGCGGTTGAACTTCGGATGATGGCTCCAAGGTTTGAAACGTCCTGAATGTGATCAAGGATGATAATCGTCGGCATGGTATCAGGTGCGATAGTTGCTATCCATTCATCGAAGTTTGTGTACTCAAAAGGTTTTGAAAGCGCAATGATTCCCTGATGAAGGACTTCGTCCTTAAGGAGTTTTGTGATTTCTTTCTCGTCAATGACACGAACTGGGATTCGGCTTTTCTGGGCAAGTTCCCGAATCTGTTCGGTTCCAGACTGCTTTACGGCGTCTTTGATATAAACGGCTTTTAAGTTTTTAGGATTGTGCATGAGCTGCTCTAAAACAGCATTTCGCCCATAAATGTAGAAATCGTGAGTCATGGGTTCATATTAACATATTTTATAAGTTTTGTCTATAATTCTCTATTTCCTTCCTTTTCAAGTGAAAACCATTTGATTTTTTAAGTAAAAAGAGGTATTCTATCCAAGTTATTGCCGACTCGTCTAATGGTAGGACACATCCCTCTGGAGGATGGTATTGGGGTTCGAGTCCCTGGTCGGCAACAAAAGATATTGAGCATTAAAAATGCTATTATGAACTTATGGAATCAGAATCAAATCTTAACAAAGCTCCCGTAAGTCGCGAAATTGAAAACTTAGAGAAGGAAGTAGACATACGACCCTTCCAACTTGAAGATGCGGAAACACACCTTGCCAACGAGGATGCGGAACAACAACGCTGGATTAGTGGCGGGCAAAGCACGCTCGAATCGGTGCAGAATTGGATCAAAAAGAATCAGGAATACTGGAAAAACGGAGGTCCAGTTTTTAACTTTGCTTTGCGAATAAATGGCGAACTTGTCGGTATGGTAGAGGCAAATATAGATAGAAATGAAGTCGAAGGGCTTGAAGAGGGCGACGCAAACATCTCATATGCACTGTATCCAAAAGCACGAGGCAAGGGCTATGCTACAAAGGCAGTAAATTTTATTGTTGAGTATTTGAAGAAAAAGGGACTCAAACGTGCAGTATTGAGAATCGACAAAGACAATGCTCCTTCACTAAAAATACCTCTAGCCTGCGGATTCGAACAAGCTGGAGAAATCGATACAAGCGAAGGAAGAATGCTTATTTTCAGAAAAACCCTGAACTAAAATAACCCCGCCTAAATGGGTTATTTTATTGGTAAAAGTGGTAGAATACCCTTATGACATCTGGCGGTGCTAGTACCAAACCAGACATCGCAATAAATTATGAAGACAATATTTATTTTATATGGGGGGTTTAACCCACAAGAGCCTAATCCTCGAAATTTTGAATTTTCTCAAGAGTTATTAAAGGAGGCTCCAGAGAACGCAAAAGTCTTGATTGTTCCGTTTGCAAAAGAAACAGATCGCATCGCTCCAACCAGAGAACGAGTATCTGCGGAGCTAAACAACGCTAAGTTACAGCAAAATATTATTATCGAAGGAGCGACTGAAGAAAATTTCCTTGAGCAGGTAAAATCTGCCGACGTTATTTATTTCCAAGGCGGATCAAGCTCGAAGCTGTTAAGTGTTCTAAAAAAATACCCAAACTTAAAAGACTCTCTTCAAGGAAAGATTGTAGGTGGAGATTCCGGCGGCGGGAACGTGTTATGCAAATTCTTTTATTCGCCAAAGACTGACACAGTCAACGAAGGACTTGGTATTTTGCCAGTAAAAATGATTCCGCATTTCAAGGAAGAATATAGAAACAAGCTTGATTCGGTTTCTCCGGACTTAGACACTGTATTACTGCCGGAATATACTTATAAGGTTATCGTGGTAAAATAATAAAATGAGAAAGTCTATTCTTATAACAGGAGTTCCAGGAACAGGTAAAACCTCAACAAGCGATGCGCTCGTTACGTTAGGATATAAATCTTATGATCTCGATCGAATGAAGGATCTTTTTATCATGGTGGATAAAATAACAAGATTGCCTGTCGTAAACCACGACAACAAAGACCTCAAGAAGGTCGAGGTTATGGACTGGGTTTGCCAGAAGGAGAAACTTGAATCAATCATAGAAAATGAATCAGCTCCTTTTGCCTTTTATTGTGGAATGCCTTCTAACCTAGAAGAGCTTATCCCCTTATTCGATCACATCATACTCCTTAAGGCTGATGAGACCGAAAACAAGAATCGTCTAGCAAATCGAACCGGACGAAACGACTTTGGAAGAACAAAAGAAGTTCAGGACTGGATCATGGGATGGAAGCCGAAATGGGAACATAAAATGATTGAGAGAGGTGCAATCGTTGTCGATGCAAACAAAGAACTTAATCAAGTGACCAAAGAAATAATATTGGCAACAAATGAACTAATATCATGAAAAAATTAATTCTCAATAAAAAGGATCTCGTTGAAATTGAGCTTACCTCACTTAACTCATCCGACTACTTCGAAAATAACAAATTTTCAGAAACTGATCTGACTTCATCAAAAGCTGAAAATGTCACCTTTGATAAAAGTTTTTTGGAAAATGTTGATTTTAGTGACTCTGATCTGCCGGGACTTAAGTTTGTAGAATGTGTATTAGATCATTGCAATTTACTTAACACTAAAAGCCTCAAGGGATCTATCGATCAATCTGAACTATCTAGTTGCCGCTTAACTGCATTTCAGTTCCCCGAAGGAACGATTAGGGATACTCTATTTAAAAATTCAAAACTAAATTCTTCATTCTTTAGATACGCTAAATTTAAAGATGTCATTTTCGAAAACTGTGACTTAACAGATTGCGATATGCAAGGATCAACGCTTGAGCAAGTCATTTTCAAAAAGTGCAATCTTACAAACCTACAGCTTTCTCAGGCAAAACTTAAGCATGTGGACCTTCGAAGATCGATTATTACCGATATCAAAGTCGGCAAAGACGTATTTGAAAAAGTAACCGTCGATACAGGACAAGCTCTTTACCTATCAAGTTTGTTCGGACTTATTATTGAAGACTAATAACACATTAAACCTATGACACCAAAAAAACGCTACAAAATCGTCGTCTATGTCCCAGAATCTGACTCAGAAAAGCTGCGCACAGCCATCGGCGATGCGGGAGCTGGCATTATCGGCAATTATTCGCATTGCACATTTACCATAAAAGGAACAGGAAGATTCAAGCCACTTGAAGGAGCGAATCCGACCATTGGAGAAGTTGGAACGCTTGAAGAAGTTTCAGAAGATCGCATTGAGACCGTATGCGAAGAAGATAAGCTCAAAGACGTACTGAAAGCCATCAAGGACCATCATCCTTACGAAGAGCCTGCTACGGACGTGTATCCGATTGAAGTATTTGAATAAGACGGCTATGTGCTGTCTTTTTTCATACAACTAAAAGTGCTATGCTTATCTCACTATGACCATCCCGCTCATACTCACCCACGCACTGTCACTTGCAAACGCGTTGAAATACCCTCTCATTATGGTGGGATCTTTTTTGGAAGGGCCAATAGTAATGATTGCGTCAGGATTTTTATTGAAACATCACGCACTGACGCTTGTTCCCCTCTTTTTCTCATTGGTTGCCGGAGACTTAATCGGCGATATTATGTGGTACTGCGTGGGAAGATACGGAGCAGAACCGCTAATTAAGAAGCGTGGAAAATGGCTTGGCGTAACGACGGAAACTTTTGAAAAAGCGAAAGGATTATTCCTTGATCATCACAAGAAGATTTTAATATTCTCAAAACTTACCTTAGGAT
>CAZVLM010000011.1:12786-28798 GCA_964628065.1 uncultured Candidatus Saccharibacteria bacterium | reverse complement strand
GTGCCCGGGAGAGGACTTGAACCTCCACGACCTTGCGGCCAACAGATTTTGAGTCTATCGCGGCTACCAATTACGCCACCCGGGCAAAGATTCTTGGAAGGATTTACAGCCCTTCCAAGTCTAGATCGCCATGCAACCGGCAGTAAACTGCGGGTCATTGGATTACTCCAACGCAAATACATGAGAACCTAACGATGAGAATATAGCATATTTTTCACCTTTTTCAAATATCTGATACAATAGGCGCATGCAACAGTACCATAATTCAATTTTCTGGGTCGAGACCGATAAAATAAATCCAAACCCGTTCCAACCGAGAAAGGAATTTGATCCGCGCGCTTTACAGGATCTTTCTGACTCCATTCGACAGTACGGAGTGCTTCAGCCTCTGGTAGTAACTCGAAAAGAGGAAGAAACAGAACAGGGAATTACTGTGACGTACGAACTCATTGCAGGAGAGCGACGTTTGCGCGCTTCAAAACTCGCAGGGCTTCCGCAAGTTCCCGTAATCATCCGCGCTAGTCAGGATGATGACAAGATGAAGCTTGAGTTGGCTATTATTGAAAACTTACAACGAGAAGACCTAAATCCAATTGATCGTGCGCAGGCATTCTTGCGACTTCACGAAGAATTTAAACTGACTCATGGAGATATTGGAAAGAAAATGGGTAAGTCACGAGAATATGTTTCTAATACCCTTCGACTCCTAACGTTACCAGAAGAAATTCGAAACGCCCTTGGCGAGCGAAAGATTTCAGAAGGGCATACGCGGCCGCTTATGATGCTTTCAGATCGTCCGATGGAGCAGCTTACCCTCTTTAAGGAAATGGTGATCAAGAAGCTATCCGTTCGAGAATCTGAAAAGATTGCACGCAGTATCGCAACCGACAAAGTTCGAAAGAAGGATTTCAATTTCGATCCAACTATTGCGTCGTATCAAGAAAAGCTTTCTGAAAGTTTGGGAACACGCGTATCGATCGAGAAAAAGGAAGTGGGAGGAAAGATCGTGATCGATTACTTCAGTCCGAATGATTTGCAGACGATCTTAGAACTCCTTAAGTCTAATGAAAACAAAGGAATAGGTCATATGATGGAAAGTTACATAAGTGAACAAACCCCTCCAACACACCCGCCCGGCTTCGCCGAGGCACCCTCTCTAAAAGAGAGGGTAGACATCGAGGCTGAGTTGCCAATAGTGCGACCTGAAGAGCTCGAGTCTGGAACCGAACCTGAAATGGAGACGGCGCAAGCACTGGATGATCGAACGGGTGCCGAAGTAGAAGAGGAGGAGAATACCGACTTATATAATATGAATAATTTCACTATCTAAATCTATGGCAATTGAAAGCAAAGAAAAAAAGACAACGCCTCCAAAGCAGCGCTCTGAGGAAACCAAGGAAAATATCAAAAACCTTGGACTTGCAACCGTTGGCGCTTCTGCGTGGGCGTTAGGAGCTGCTCCCGTTACCCTCATAGCTGCACTGTTTGGATTTGGAGTATTCCCTACAAAGAGTGAGCCCTATAAGCCGTTTGCCCTCGATGCAATAGGAAATGCAATTTCTGGAATAACTAAGCCGCGAAAATATCTCTAATATGGAAAACTTCATTAATTTGCTGGCGGAAAAAATTGCTGAGTATCGAGCATCACTCGAATCACAGGGATTAAGCGAAGATCAGCTTACCCAAAAGACAGAGGAGTATATGGACATGAGACTTTCTGAGTATTATGAAAAGCTGATGGCGGTATTCTCAGAAAATGATTACCAAATATACAAAAAAGCATTGGAAGAAGGCGATAGAGAAGCCGTACAATCAATCCTTGAAAAGTATCATGAGGCGATTGAACACGTTAAAGCAGAACTTATCCAAAATTTATAAAACTCCCCCAAAGGGAGTTTTATAATACAAATTATCTCTTTTTTCGAAGGGGGGCATTCTTGATCATTTCAATAATTTTATCTTCATCATCAGTGATCATATAAAGGTCAGGATCAGATTCGCCGATCATGTGGCCTTCTTGAAGATCTTTTCGGATAAATTCATCCATCGGTTTCCAGTACTCTTCTCCAACAATAATGATGGGAACCTTTTCAATTTTGCCTGTTTGTACAAGAGTGAGTGTCTCAAACAATTCATCAAGGGTTCCGTATCCTCCTGGGAAGAACATGTAGACTTCGGACGTGAATCGCATAACCGTTTTTCGGTTATAGAAGAAGTAAAAGGGAATACTGTCGGTCATGTAGGGATTATTTACCTGTTCATGAGGAAGGATGATGGTCATTCCGATTGATTTGCCATTGGCTTCGTAGGCACCACGGTTTCCGGCCTCCATGATTCCTGGGCCTCCACCTGTGATAACCGCGCACTGGAGTTCGCTTGCAATCCGATAAGCAATGCGCCGAGCTTTTTCGTAGTAGCGGTTACTTTCCGGAGTTCGAGCAGACCCGAAAATGGTAACGGACTTTGGAACCGTTTCCATAAAGTCGAGTCCCTGGCGAAGTTCTTCGTCAGAAACGCAGAGGTCTACCTCGATATCATCTTTGTCGTGCAACTTAATACATCCCGCGCGAATATCATCAGTGGTTAAGTTTTTAGGACGGTACGGACGGTGGTCTGTTCCTTTTGGTTTTTCAATATCTTCCATATCTTTCTATTATACACGACAGACCAAACAAAAACACTCTTTACCCTGAGCTTGTCGAAGGGTCGAGTGTTGTTGTTTCAAGGCCTATTTAGACTTCTTTGTTGCTTTCTTTGCGGCAACCTTTGGCGCTAGATCTTTTTTGATATCTTTCCAGTGCTTTTTCAAGTCTTTTGCAAAACCTGCAATGTCCTCTGGAGTAATGTCTTTTGCTTTTGAATACTTAGCTGATACGGCATCAATGATCTCGTGGTAATTTCCTTCGGTAAGATCTTTTGCTTTCTCAAGTTTTTCTAGGACTTCAGCTTTTGCTTTAAGTCCCCATGCTTTGATTTTCTTTCGGTTTTTAGCTCCGTCTTTTCCGTAAAGGAAGTAAGCTCCTGCAATGCCTGCCGCTGCTAATCCGAGAATTCCTGCTCCAACTGCCACTTTTTTCGCACCTGATGTTTTTGTTGTCATAGATTTAAAATTTATTCTGAACTTACTCTGATAAGGGTGTCATTATTATACCACTATTTTTTCTTACCAAACAACTTTTCTACGATAAGGTCCTTGATCGCGACGACAACTGATCGCGCGCGGATCACATCGTCATCGAATACGGTTACAATATGTTTCACTCGACGCGTTGTTCCAATTACATTAATAAGGAGGGTTGCCAAAAGGATAGTAAGTATAATAATGCATAGTACGATTACCGCCAATAGGATATTAGTTGCAAGTAGTGTATTCATATATTTCATTATACTAGATTATCTCCAATAGAAAAAGCATATCAATTAGGTATGCTTTTCTGTAATACTTCAGTCTAATAGTTCTAGTCGTGGCTGAAGTCCCACGGAGATGAAGCCTTTTTTGTAGTAGATCGCTTCCTAGAAGCTTTCTTCATGTTCGTCTGGAATTTCTTTTTCTTACCAGGATGTTTTTTCTTGGTGGCAATAAGAATTAGGGTGTTTCTGGTCATATGAGGTTTTTAAGTGAGTTAATCGGGTTTCTCAATCAGCCTAACCTTTAATACTTTTTTGTCAAACAAAAAGCGGTCTTGGTTACAAGTCCGCTTTTTAAGTATTAAGAAAAGTATACGTTACCTTTCTGGTACTTAATATGAGTTATGGAGCCAAATTCACCGTGGGCATGTTTCCGGTGAAATGTCTCGTTACGGTTTGCAAAATTTCTCTCTCGTTGTTCAGAAGTATAGTTACCCGATTTTTCCTTGGGTGTTCTTTTGGTGTTCTTTTTATTGCCTGTCATCGTTATTTAGTTATTTTTGTTCGTATACGATTTTAGTAGGGTTGAAATTGTTTGTCAAATTAAAAACGGTGCCGAATGGCAAACCGTTTGCTCCTGTGTGTAGGTAGCGTGTGTTAAGTTTAGGTAAAAAGTTTTTCAAAAATTGGTTGAATAAATTTATTGTTTTGGTACTGCGTATGACTGCCAATCTCAAACCGCATTTCATCTTTTAGTTCTTGCGAAGTAAGACCACTGTTTGCTCTGCAAACTCCATAGATTAAGGACATGGCCTCATTTACTGGTCGAGTGAACCCTTCAAAAGCAACCACTAGTGATTTATATCGTATTCCGGCGCAGTGATTGTTATTTTGAGAAGTTTGTTTTTCTGAAGAAAAATTAAGATTGTGCTCAATTATTCCAGTGGCTACTCCTACCGCGTTTCTAATATGGTGCATTTGTGTTTCCATAGAAGCAGTTCCCACCAAGGTGATCTCAGGAGAGCCTATAATTTCTCCTGTTTTGAGCGTTTTAAAGAAGCAAAGGCATCCTCCTATTGAATTTGGATTAAGACCGGCGCTCTTTGCGGCGATGGTTGCTAGTCGTTGTATGTAATGCGCGTCGTGCATGATTCATATTTTTAAGTGAGATAAAATGTGTCGTTCAAGCCAACCTTATCAAATCTCCTTGATTTGTCAACAATCATGAAAACTTAAAAACGGCGCCGTGAGGCAAACCGTTTTTCTCCTGATGGAAGTAGTGTGTATTAAATTTAAAGAGGATGTACAAACCTGTTAAATATCGCCTGCAGAGAGCTATTAGCAATATAATGAGGCTGGCGTTCCATTTCTGCATTGAGCGCATCCCTCATAGTTTTTTCATAATCGCCATGGTTGTAGAATATCGCAAAACAAAGGGATATGGCCTCATTAATTTCTTCAATGTTAGGCCCCATCCAAAACGAGAAGACGGTTTTTTTATACCTGATTCCTCCCGTTGGGCATGCCGACAAGGTTTCAACTCCCGGCTTTTGTTGGGAAGAATAATCCAAACCATCTTGTAACATTCGTACTGTCATTTGCAATGATTGTTGCATTCCTTCAAAACCAAGAGCGGGTAGTATCTTTCCAGTTCTAATAAGTTGAGGGGTGGTGAATGAGCCGTCGGTTTCCTGGGTTGCAAAACACAGATATCCGCCATATTCTTCGTGTATTCTAGCGAGTTGGGTTCCACCTTTCACAATTGCCGCCAGGCGGTCATATTGGAGTTTATTCATAGTAAATTATTTTACAGGTTATAAAAAGAATGAGTATCAAGTCAACCTTATCAAACCTTGCTCATTTGTCAAGATTGGTGTATAGTGTGCGTCTTATGGAAATTCGAAACATTGCGATTATCGCACACGTAGACCACGGAAAAACAGCCCTTACCGACAAAATGTTGGAACAGTGCGGAATGCGAGAAGAAGGATTTAGTATGGACAGCAACGATCTCGAACGAGAGCGAGGTATTACTATCTATGCTAAAAACACTTCCGTTTTTTACAAGAATACTAAGATCAACATTGTAGACACGCCAGGACATGCCGACTTCGGATCAGAAGTAGAGCGAGTACTCCGATCAATTGACTCGGTGCTTTTGATCGTGGACGCACAGGAAGGCCCGATGCCACAGACACGATTCGTACTTAAGAAGTCTCTAGAATTAGGAATCAAGCCAATTGTCGTACTTAACAAGATCGACAAACCAGGATCGAACGTTGAAAAAGCCCATGATGAAGTATTTGAACTCTTCATGGAACTTGGAGCAACTGACGAACAGCTCGACTTTACGACGGTATACGCTGTAGGACGAGACGGTATGGCTAAGAAGAAAATGGAAGATCCAATGGTAGATCTTTCTCCGTTGTTTGATACCATCCTTGAAAAAGTTCCGCCAGCAGCAAACGATACGACAAAACCATTCCGAATGCAGCCATTCAACTTGGCATACGACAACTTCCTTGGACGATTAGGAATTGGACGTGTATACGAAGGTATTGTTAAGAGTGGTCAGAACGTAAACATTGTTAACCCTCTCACAGGAACACGACGAACTGGAAAAATCACAAAACTTTGCACCTTCGAAGGTATGCAACGAAAAGAGGTAGCAGAAGCTATCGCGGGAGACATTGTAATGATTGCCGGAATTTCTGATATTTTCATTGGAGAAACCATTGCGACAAATCCAGACGCAGAACCGTTGCCAGCAATTACAGTAGATGAACCTACTATCAAGCTGGACTTCTTGGTAAACAACTCTCCATTCGCAGGACGTGAAGGAAAGTTTGTTACAACTCGACAGATTCGTGAACGCCTTGAACGAGAGCTTGAAATCAACGTAGGTCTCCGAGTAGACTTCAACCCAGATCCAGATCGAGCACTTGAAGGATTTAAAGTATACGGACGAGGTGAAATGCATATCGCGGTACTTTTGGAAAACATGCGACGAGAAGGATTTGAAATTCAGGTATCACAGCCACAGGCTATCGTAAAAGATATTGATGGTGTTAAGTCAGAGCCATTCGAGGAAGTAACCATTGATATCCCAAGTGAATTCCAGGGAGCGGTGATTGAAAAACTTGGAAAGCGAGCGTTCATCATGAAGGATATGAAAATCCATCAGAACACCGTTCGAATGTTGTTCGAAGGACCAACACGAGGACTCTTCGGATACCGAGGACAGTTCATGATCGATACGAAGGGAGAAGGAATCATGGCATCTCGATTTCTCGAGTTCCGGCCATACGCTGGATTTATCGAGAAACGCGCAACAGGATCAATGACGTCTATGGAATCAGGAAAAGCACTTGGGTTCGCGCTTGGAAACTTGCAAGACCGAGGACAGCTTTACATTGGTCCCCAGACTGAAGTGTACGAAGGAATGGTTGTCGGAAATACTGCGAAGGGCGATGAAATGGTTGTGAACCCTACAAAGGGCAAACAGCTTACCAACATGCGAGCTTCAGGTACTGACGAAACAATCCTCCTTATTCCACCAATCCAGATCACGATTGAACGAGGACTTGAAATCATGTCAGAAGATGAATTCCTAGAAATCACTCCAAAGTCGACTCGACTCCGAAAGCAGGTGCTTCAGGAATCAAGCCGAGCAAAGGTGAAGCGAAAGGAATAATTAGTATAAAAACCCTTGTAATATAAGGGTTTTTAACTTGACAAAATACTATAAACATGCTATACTTGTAAAGTAGAGCTTAAAATAAATTCTTCACAATAAAATAACTCATTTTCATAACCCTTAACTCCTAAAGATGAAAACTATCCTTATTGCCTTTTCAATCCTATTTACTACTGGATTAATAGCCCAGACTACAAAGTTAAGTTCTCCTGAAAAACACGGAAATGTAACATTGTGGGATTTTACTTCAAGTGATGGCGCCTATCTTGGCGAAGCGATTTCTCTTGAAAAAGACGCTACCATAAAATGCTACCCAACTAGCTCTGATTTATACGGCAAAACATTGGTAATGACCGCTGCCTATACCTCTCCGAAAGGAAAGATAGCCGGCAACGCTTACCAAAACGGCGTAAACATCGGAGACACTACGGATGTATTTGCAAGAAAAGCAAATGCTTATCTAAACACAAAGGCGCTCTTAATTACCACGGTGTCTTATGCGTCAAATCAGATTCCTGTTTATCAGGTAATCAAAAACAACGCGGTTATGGAAAGTCTTGTTTCAAGACTTAAGAAAGATCCTGACCAGTGGCGATTCTTGATCCAGAAGAGCTGGGAGAAAACTGATGCAGTGACAGGCGCTCCTTTAACAAGTGGAGTTGACTGGCTGATTGTAACGGTAAAGGCATCTACGCTTTCAAAAGCGGCTTCCCAGGTGCAAGGCTTGGCAAGGGATACCAATTACGGAAATGTTCATTTCAACTGTTGGATTGATGCGGTTCTGCTCGATATTGGGCCTTATGCTCCATATCTTCTGAATGGCCAGGTGAGAAACGGTTCTGTTTTTCCCGCCCAGCAGTCGAACGTATTGGTTGTAGAGTGAAAAAACTTAATAAAAAAACGCGTCATAATGGATGCGTTTTTTTAATTATTATTAAGTTGAGGTATACTTACAAAATATTCAAAATCCTATGTCGCTTACTCAAGAAGAACATTACTTAATACGAAAAGAAGAAGTTGCGGGTATCGTGGCGCATATTTCCGATGAGAAAAAAGAAATGGAAGTGCGTGTTGCCAATCCGCAGGAGACGTTCGCGAAACTGCGAGGAGAAGAGCGCGAGAAATTCTACTTCTTCTATAACCAATGGATGCAGAACGTGCATAATCTCAAATTTTCGGAGAAGTCGCCGTTCTTTGTTCGACTTGTTGTGAAGTTTGATGATAAAAATGAGCAGGAAACGATTTACATAGGAAAATTTTCATTCCTTATGGACAAGGTGTATTCATGGACGGTTCCTGTCGCAGGACTACGATTTATTCCGCCAGGGCCTTTTTCGTATGTAAGACCAAATGGTCAATCTCGAAGTGGTGTTGTGTTAAGTCGTGAAGATTATTTTATTTCTAACAGTCATATTGTTTCTCTCTATGATGTTACAGCTACTGGGCGGTCACTGGTGTATGACGAGCATATTGCGATTCGCAAAACAGGATTTGGACTTTCCGATATTGTGCGCGAACTTGAGCGTGCGCAGAACGAAATCATTGTCCTTGATCCCAAGGGACAGATGGTCATTTCAGGTCCAGCCGGGTCGGGAAAGACAACGCTTGCGCTTCACCGTGTTGCATACCTGCTTCAGAATCCTGACACGTCAGAAATTTATAAGCCTGAGAATACTATTATCTTCATTCAGGACGAAAGCAGTATTACTTACTTTAGTTCGCTGTTCGTAAATCTCGGAGTTGAAGGCGTTAAGTTTACAACATTTGAAACATGGTGCTCTGGGCTACTCGCGCTTTCTAAAGAGTATTCGTATGTCGATCGTTATGGGGATGAAGCACTGCTTCGCGATTGGTACGAATGGAATAAAGTAAAAGCAATTGAAACGATTCAGGATTCGATGCGCACAGCCGCCGATCCGTGGAAGACACTTGATGTCGTATTTGGGGCGCATGAAGATTCGGCATTTAAAAAACTCTGGAAGACTCAGAAAGAAGAAAAAGTATTGGATAAGCAGGATCTTACGGCACTCCTTAAAATACAAGTGCAGACTGACGATAATAAAGTATTGCAACAGAAGAGAGTTTTCAAAAAGAAAGGGAAGGTAATGGCACCTGTGCATATCAGGGAAGAACTGCATTACGATACACTGCTCGTGGATGAGTTTGAAAACTATACCGCAGATCAGCTACTACTATTGAATAAAACCCTTTCTCCAAAAGCGTCTTGCTTATTCGTGGGAGACATTCATCAGCAGACAAAATTTGGATCAATTTCAGATTTCTCGCAGAGCGGCATTGCCATTCTTGAAAATAGGAATATTTTATTAAGTAAGGTGTATCGAAACAGCAGATCAGTACTGCAAATGCTTGCAACTCTAGGATACAAGTCAGCTGAAGATAATCAGAATACGGTAGAGGGTAAGAGCGAGTGGGTACACGGTAATCATCAGCAACAGATCAAAGATTATTTGTTGGCACACCAGGATGACCAGATCGGTATTATTTGCTATAACGAAAATACTCTTGAAAGGACAAAGGAATTTTTTAACCAATTCTCTAGTCAGGTTCACATCGGTACCGTGACTGAATTCCAAGGATTGGAATTTGATTCGGTGTTTATTATTCACGTAGATAAGGATATTTTCGCCCCAAGCGGTCTTCATCCAGAATTCGATCAAGAGCGACTTACGATCCTTCGTGAGCGACTGTACGTAGCTATTACACGCGCGAGAGAAAATGTTGTTGTTTATTCAGATTCAAGCAGGGAGGAGATTAAGGGGTTACTTAGATAGGTATTATTAAGTATGCTAAACCTATTTATATGAAACTTAAAGAGAAAGTAAAAAGCACTGAAAAGTGCTTTTTACTTTATTAAAACCTTATTATTTCTTATACGTTTCTTGATATCAATATTGTTAAAGTGTTTTCGTATGAAGAAAAACAAAAGTCCTTTTTTAACTGGGATTATCAGAGAACTTACATTACTTGAGCGAGAAATGCTTTTTAAAATAAAAGAGGTAATGGTCGAAGAATCAAAATATTTGGCAATAACCAAGCTCCAAGACTTTTTATCTTTCGACAAAAAGCAAAGAGATCTCATCTTTGATCCACTAATTGCTGAAAAGATAATTAAGGATCATGGATCTTTCTATCTTGAAAATATGGTCATAACTATTAGTGACTGGGACTATGTTATCTTAAACGTCGGAGGAAATAAAGATAAGATAAATTTCATCAAGGTGATACCTGAGACTGATCATTTTCTAACTATTGGCGCGAACCGCAACAATGGATTCTTTATAGTTACTCATTATGAAACAGAAGCAAAAAATTCAGACAAATTAAAAAATCTCCTTAAAAATAAAGGAGATGCTTTAGACCGTGCTGGAAGGGCGGTGGTTCCTTCATTTGCCACTTCCTCTGAAGAGGTTGCAAGCCAGCTGGACCTTTCTGGCGTCAGGACGGATACTTAGAGCATATCAAATACTGAAATTGTGTCAAACTTATCTCTTTATAAATTCTTTACCTTTTAAAAATTTAGCGTGGTATAATGAATACGTTACCAGTCTAACCCTTTTAACTTACCTATGGAACCAAACAAATTTACTCAGCCGAATCAGTCACGACCTATGCAGTCTAATGAACCTAAAAGCAAAGCGGGAATTTGGACCGCTATCGGAATAATTGTTGTTATTGCGATTATTATTCTTATCTATTTCGCAACACAGAAAAATATTAAAAATGAAGCAGATCTTCAGAATGATTCAATTACTAACGCGCCACTTCAATCAACAGGTGGAGTAGTGTCAGGTGTAGAGCGAACTTCTGTTACACCTAGTATTTCAGCACTTGAAATTAACAACCTTCAGACATTTCCGTATAAGGTACAGGCTCGCGTGAAGGCGAATCTTCCTGACACTTGTTCTGACCTTGATAAGCCGACAGTAGCTCTTTCAGCAAAGACGTTTACTATTACTGCGACCGCTTCAAAAGTGAAAGACGCGATGTGCGCGCAGGTTATTACTCCTAAAGAAATTGTGGTTGACCTACCCGTGGCAGGACTTTCTGCAGGGAAGTACACCGTCAAACTTGGAACAATTACAAAGACGTTTACATTGGCGTCTGACAATACGATTGAATATACTAGCGATAAATAAGCAATTAAAAGAGCGGGGCAACCCGCTTTTTTACTGTAAAAATGCTATAATATCTCCATTATGTTTAACAATATCAAGGAAAAAGCAAAAGAGTCATGGAATAAGTATAAAACCAGCAAATTGGCGTGGTTTATCCTTATTGTGGTCGTAATTATTATTATCGTAGCCGTAACTGGCTCAGAAAAATCTGAAAACAGCGCAATTGCAACCGTAGAGAAAAAAGACTTAGTAGAGTCAGTGATTTTGTCTGGACGAACACAATCAGCGAGCGCTGTGAATCTTGGGTTTGCCGACCAGGGACGAATCTCAGGAGTCTATGTAAAGGAGGGCGACAGTGTTCGCGCAGGACAGGTTCTTGCGTCGCTTGATATGTCGGATCTTTCTGCGAGTTTGAAAAACGCGCAAGCGTCACTTACAATTGCAAAAGCTGGTGTTACCACCAACAGTAGCAACGTAGAAAAAGTTACCAAGGAACAAGACGCACTCGTAGAAAATGCACGTCGTGCACTATTTAGTAATGACCTAGAGGCCGTACCACGAAGTGATACTGTTTCGGTCGCAGCACCTGTTATCACCGGAAGTTACACAGGACCAGAAGGTGAGTACGTCATTCATGTATCAGGAGCCAGTAGTTCAACGGCTCAAGGCTTTACAGTGACAGGACTTGAAGATAATGTAAGTAACACGGCACTCCTTAATAAGTCAGTTGCACTCGGAACTCGAGGATTGTTTATTCAGTTTGCCGAAAGTGGACAGTATGCTTACACCGATTGGACTGTTTCAATTCCTAACAAGCGATCAAGTACTTATTCAAGTTACTACAATTCCTACCTAGCAGCAAAAAATGCTCGTGATATTGCTATTGCAAATGCTCAATCAAATATTGGAACAACATCAGCTGACCAGTCAGTGGCTCAAGCGCGCGTAGAGCAGGCTCAGTCAACCGTAGACAGTATTCTTTCCCAGATGAACAAGCGACGAATTGTTGCACCATTTGCAGGGGTTGTTTCAAATCTTACGCTTAAACCAGGACAATCAACAAGTTCTGTTTCAGGCACGGACACTACAAATACCATCACCCTTATTTCTGAAAGCGATTATGAGGTTACCTTGAAGGCGCCGGAAATCAGTGTTGCAAAACTTGCCGTTGGACAATCAGTAGACCTCCGGCTGGATGCCTATGGAAAAGATGTGGTATTTCCCGGGAAAATAACTTCTATTAATCCTGCAGAAACCATTATCGATGGCGTGCCTGTGTATGAAACAAAGGTGGTCCTTACCGAAAAAGATGAACGCGTTCGTTCAGGAATGACTGCGAATGCAACGATTGTCACGAATACAAAAACTCAAGTTCTTGCGATTCCGGCTGACATGATCAAGACTGATAAGAATACGTCGTATGTAAATGTATATATCGACGATAAGAAGACAGAGAAACGGACGGTTACAACAGGGCTTCGTTCAAGCGACAGTTTTGTAGAAATTACCAGCGGATTAAACGAAGGAGACAAGGTGGTCAGCGAGGCGCTGTAAACTTCTTAATCCTATGTCGAATTTAAAAACGTCAATTAAAGTAGGGATATTTCTCGGCGTACGCCAATTGAAACGAGCCAATCGATGGACGACAGGCTTGATTATTTTCATCATGACGCTGACGTTCTTGAACTTGGTGGTGGTGTCAGGAATCCTTATTGGACTTATTGTGGGAGGAAATAATGCAAACAAGGAGCAATACACCGGAGATGTCATCATGACAACTCTTTCAGGAAAACCTGATATCGTGCGAACTCAGGACATTCTTGCAACGATTAAATCAAATAGTAAGTTTACTCAATACACTGAACGATATCTTTCTGGTGGAACGGTAGAGGCAAACTATAAAACACGAAGTGACTTTAATGCGAAACCTGACACCGCAGGAACCCAGGTGGCGGGTATTGATGTGGTCCGTGAAAATGAATTTTCAAATATTTCTAAGTACGTCCTTGAAGGCGAATACTTAAATCCAAATGAAAGTGGGTACGTGGTGCTTGGTTCAAACCTACTTCGAAGATACTCATCATCATTTGGTGACGGATTTGATTCATTGGATGGAACCGTTCCAGGAGACACGGTAAAAATTACAGTAGGTGGAAAGACTCAAGAGTTTATTGTAAAGGGAATTGTTAAATCGAAAGTGGGGGAAGTATCAATTCGTGCGTTCATTACACAAGGAGATTTTATTCGGTTAACAGACCGCGGAAGTCTTAATGCGAATGAAATTGCCACAAGGCATGTTGCTAGTATTACTGACGCGCAAGCAAAAGATATTCTAGTAAACAGTGGATTTGACGACTATGCAAAGATCCAGACGGCTCAGGAGGCTATCCCTGACTTCCTTAACCAGATCAAGCTGGCATTCGGTGTTTTGGGTAACATGATTGGTGCTATTGGCATCGTGGTCGCTTCTATTACTATTTTCATCGTGATTTTCATCAATGCTGTGACACGACGAAAGTTTATTGGAATCATGAAAGGGATTGGTGTGTCGTCGCAGGCGATTCAGATTTCGTACTTGATCCAGTCACTCTTTTATGCGATTTCAGGATCGATTGTCGGAACGATCATTCTTTATGCGCTTCTAGTGCCCGCGTTCAAGGCTCATCCGATCAACTTCCCATTCTCGGATGGAATTCTAGTAGCTGAACCTGCGGGAACGGCAGTGCGTATTGTAATCCTTCTTATTGTGACCCTTATTGCTGGATTCATCCCTGCGCGGATGATTGTACGTAAGAATACATTGGATAGTATTTTGGGAAGATAAACTCCACCCCTAACCCCTCCTCTTAGTAAGAGGAGGGGAACCGAACATTATGATTAAAATAAACAACATTACAAAAACATTTAAAAACGGCGATGTGGAGACTCACGTATTGAAAGGAATTTCAACGGAAATTAAGTCTGGGGAATTTGTTGCAATCATGGGTAAGTCCGGAGCAGGAAAGTCTACGCTGATGTATCAAATGAGTCTTCTGGATCATCCGACAACAGGAGAGATTATTATTGATAATAAGCAAGTGACTAATTTGACGCATGACGAAAGAACAAAGTTTCGGTTGGATAACTTAGGGTATATTTTCCAAGACTATGCGTTGGTGCCTGAACTTACAGCGGTAGAAAATATTATTGTTCCGCTCTTAATGCAAGGAAAAACAGATGAGGAAGCATTAAGTATTGCAAAAGCGGCGCTTGAAAAAATCGGACTTGGTCATCGTGAAAATAACCTGCCAAGTCAGATGTCTGGAGGTGAACAGCAGCGCGTTTCGATCGCACGAGCCGTGGCTCACAATCCTAAGATTCTCTTTGCGGATGAACCTACAGCTAACCTTGATAACATTTCTAGTGAGGCAGTGATGGAAATCTTCAAATCTCTTCATGCAGAGGGGCAGACCATCGTGATGGTAACCCATGAGAAGGAATATACTGTTCATTGCGACCGGGTGATCAATATGTCGGATGGGCAGATCATTTCTGAGTAATTGGACAATAGCACTAAAAAGTGCTATTTTTGTTTGGAATCAACTCTTAAAATTTAAACCTGAAGCCTATGAAACCTATCGATGTTCTCCTTATGAATTATTTCCAAAAGTTTTCAGACTGGGCGCAGGAATGGTTCGGACCAACGAATTTTTTCTGGGCGCGAGCCGCCTTCTTTTTCCTAACATTCGGCTGCTTTGCTATGGTGGGCATCGATGTTGTTGCGCAATCTAAAAAAGGATTTGTGGTATTTCCGATCTTGCTAATGTGTGGCGTAATGCTTCTCACTTACAAGCTATCTATCGGGATATGTAAGGCAGAAAAATGGTGCCGGAAGCACCCCAATCTTCTTAACGAAGAACTAAAAGACTCTCTAGCTATAAGGCTGAAATCCTTAACACTTTGTGCGGCGTGTATCATTCTTATGATTTACAAGCTTTTTGAATCAAGCGAGCCAGCTAATCTAACCGAATTTCTCGAAGGAGTAAAATTCTTTATGTACGGCCTGGTAAGCACCTTAAACGTAATCATGTGCTATTTTAATTCTTGCACGCCTAAGCCGCTAAAGAAGGAGAAAGCGAAAGCTCTGATTGAGAGTCTAGCACTTCAAAAGCCTCAGTTTGCCTCTTAAAACTTAATTAAGTAATTAAAAATCCCCAGCCAAACGGCAGGGGATTTTAGTTGGATTTTAGTTTTCATGAGAAGCTTTAATACCAAGCGGAACTAATACTGAAACGAAACAAATAATACCAAGGATAAGGAATAGGATTTTCATCGGTGCAATGGCAAGCAATGCAGACCCTAAAAGAGGCGCGAAAATGTAGGCGAATGGATAGGTATTTCTGAAAAAGCCAATAGATCCTGTATCGTTGTGGTTTACTCGTTTAAAGAAATAACTTTCAGTCATTACTTCCACAATACTTGCTCCAATACGCGTAGCGAACAGTACCGCTACAAGGACCCAAAACGTCATCACAGGCGCTCGCATGACAAATAAGGTTGCAACTCCCATAATCATAAGTCCCACCGTCATCATGCCGCGCTCAACGTGGAATCGATCTGCAAGTTTTCCGAGAATATACTGCGACAGCACAAACGCCGAAAGCATAATAGTAAACATGATGCCGATCGTATCCCACGCAATCCCAGCATGTTCATGCAAGTAAATCGGCGTATAGATAACCATCCATGCATAGAAAAACTGAAGGATGAAGTTTACGAAGAAGACAGCGCTGAAGTCTTTATGATTGAGGAATTTTTTAGCAAGACTCCAAATATTCGCCTTTGAGGCATG
>CAZVLM010000011.1:9608-12686 GCA_964628065.1 uncultured Candidatus Saccharibacteria bacterium | reverse complement strand
CTTTATGATTGAGGAATTTTTTAGCAAGACTCCAAATATTCGCCTTTGAGGCATGAGTAGCGGTAATACTAGGAAGATGGATAAGAATCGCAATAACTGGAAGAAGGAGGACAATTGAAAATCCATATAACACTCCAAATCCGAGTCGATCCGCAATGTATCCACCTGCTAGAGGTCCCAACATGAACCCAATATTCATGAATGTAAGATACGTACCACGCACAGATCCCTGTTCGCTGTTTGCCGACCAATGTTCAATAATAATATCGAGACCGAGGTACAGGCATGTATTACTTGCAAAATAAATGACGAAGCTGGTGGCAATAAGCGCCACGTTGTGAGAAAGGATAAGAACCAAGAGGTTTCCAATATTAAACAAAACCATAATCCCAAGAATGGCTTTACTGCCAAATCGGTTAATGAGTCTGGGTACTAAAAATAACCCAATCACTCCAAGAATAGCTGAAGCGGTATAGAGTGCGCCAACCAACGTTTCAGGAATTTTGGTAGAGAGGAATGAGGAATTAATATACGAAATAAGAGCGACGTGAATCGTCAGCAAAAATCCTGCCCAATAACTTGTGCGAAGCAATTCGCGGTGTTTCATGCTTGTATTATATAGGATTTTGGGAGGATAATCTATAACGGTAAATTGACGATAGAGCATTTTATTGATAGAGTAATAGTATTAATCTTATTTCATTCTACCCATGAGAACAAACAAGTAACAATTATTAATCACTTAATAAACCGCACTACGCGGGACTTGTTTATGAAAAAAGAAATTCTATCTCTCAATAATGTATCCATTGGAATTCATGAGGAGCTTATAAAAGATATAAGCTTAAGTTTTTTAAAAGGTGACAAAATAGGTATTATTGGCTCAAACGGATCAGGGAAAACAACTCTCCTTAAGAGTATTGCTGGACTTGTTGATGTTATGAAAGGATTGGTTGCTTGTAAAGGATCAATTGATTATGTGCCCCAGCTTCATGCAACAAGTAGTGTTTCTGGAGGTCAACAGTCGTTCGGTAAGCTTTCAGAGGCATTTGAAAAAGATTCGGAAGTACTTCTTCTTGATGAACCTACAAACCATTTAGATACTGAAACGAGGGAGAGGTTAATAAAAATGACTCAAGAATACAAAGGGGTGCTTATTTGTGTAAGCCATGACGCTTGGTTTTTGAATCAGATAACGAATAAGCTTCTAATTATTGAAAATGAGTCCTTGAGAATGTTCACGGGTTCTTATTCAGACTACCTGGAAGAGATTAAGAAAAATACTGATGCGCAATCACGACGACAAGAAGCCGTTCGAAAAGAAGCTAAGAAGCTCGAAGAAGCGCAAAAGCGAGAAAGCGTACGTGCTGCACGATCAAAGAAAGTGGGAAAAGCTCATAATTTAGATAGGAGTACTGGTAGAGGTGCTCAAGGCTATTTTGCCGAGCAGGCTGAAAAAGCAGCAGCGAGAAATAAAAGAAATAGCGATAATAAAAAGGAAGAAATTAATGAGAAACTTAAAACTTTTTCTCCTGTAAAAAAGAAGAAAGTCATGTCTCATATTGAAACCTCAGATAGCAAGGGAAGTCTTTTTAGAATAAGCCAGGCGACGCTTACGGTTGCAGGAAATGAAATTCTGCAGGACGTTTCTTTAGGTATGATGAAAGGCGAGCGCATAGCACTTGAAGGTAATAATGGGTCTGGAAAAAGCGCACTGATAAAAGCACTCCTTAATAAAGCAGGCTTCGAATTAAGCCCCAAGCCGTTCGTAAATGAAAAGCTAAGAATTGAATATCTCGATCAGCACTATTCGTTGATTGATCCGAACAGGTCAGTGCTCGATAATGTAATAGATTTCGCAGGGGTTGCGCCCGAGCGTGCACGAGAGCACCTATCTCATTTCTTATTCTCAGAAACGGTCGGAGTTTCTCACAAAGCAAGTACACTCAGCGGTGGAATGCTCGCACGCCTCGCGTTCGTTATGCTTACCATTGCACCAATTGACCTGCTTATCCTCGATGAGCCGACAAATAATCTCGACATGGAGACCATTGATGCTATTGCGGATCTACTTCTTGAATACCATGGGGGATTACTTGTTATTTCGCATGATGTATCATTCTTGGAAAAACTTAACTTAGAAAAGACATATACGGTAAAAGACGGAACTGTGATAAGCTAAAGGAATGAAACCCGGCGAATCATTTGGAAAAAACGTGAGTAAATATGCTGCTGCAAGGAGGGGTTTGCCAGTAGAGGTACTTACATATATTAAGGAAAAAGCTATTGGAGTAAAACAAGTGCTTGATCTTGGGTGCGGCACGGGAATAGTGACTCGCCAAATGGTAGAAATGGGACTTGATGTAATAGGATCCGATATCGATGCTCAAATGATGGAGCAGGCAGTAAAAGACTCAGAAGGATTGAATATTAATTATGTAGTAAATCCAGCAAATAATATTCCTTTTAGCGAGGAGTCGTTTGATATGGTAACCGCATTCAGTGCCTTCCATTGGTTCTATAACAAGGAATCTACAGATGAGATTAAGCGAGTCCTAAGGCCAAATGGATTATTCCTCGTACTAAACGGAGAAGACGAAGGGCCGTTCAAGAAAATAATGAGAGAAGTCACAAAGCCATTTATTCCAGAAGGTATTTCGCGCGGAAAAGAGAATTATGAACCCAAAGAATTTTTAATTGAACAGGGGTTTAAAAATGTTGAGGATAAGCTTATTCAAATCAAGCATGATTACTCGATCAACGAGGCGATTCTTTTCGTGCAGTCGACAAGTAATTGGGCATTCGTTCCGGAAGATAAGAATGAAGAAGCGGTGAATGCTTTGCGAAAATTGCTCGAAGCTTATGCAAACAATGGAATTGTAGAGCGACCTATGGTAATCAAAATCGTAAGCGGAAGAAAAGCTTAATCAAAAAATACCCAAAGGAATTCCTTAGGGTATTTTTAGTTCGGTTACAACGAAACGATCGCTGCCATGACAATCGGCTTTTTGCCGGTTTTCTGGAGGAGGAATCGTTCGATCTTTTCAACGAGTTCCTCGCGAAGTTCGTCAATAGAGT
>CAZVLM010000011.1:3929-9508 GCA_964628065.1 uncultured Candidatus Saccharibacteria bacterium | reverse complement strand
AGGAGGAATCGTTCGATCTTTTCAACGAGTTCCTCGCGAAGTTCGTCAATAGAGTATTTTGGATCAACGGTTCGATCTTCAATTACTTTCTTAACAAGTCCTCGGATCTTGTGGAAGAGTTCCTGGTTTTCTCGAATATAGACGAATCCTCGAGAGAAGATGTCAGGAGACTTTTTAAGTTTTCCTGTTTTCTCATCAATGACGGCGAAGATGTTCATCACACCAGCTTCCAACAAAAGTTTTCGGTCTCGCATTACTACTTCCTGAAGTTCTCCAACTCGACTTCCTTCAACTGCAATAGTTGCATGAGGAGCTCGAACAGGGAGAACTACCATCTTCGTTCCGTTTTCACGGAATTCAATAATAGTTCCGTTTCCTTGAGGAATAATTATATGATCTCGCGGGAACCCGAGGGCTTCAACCATATCGCGGTGCATCATAAGTCGCGCGTAGTTACCGTGAACCGGCATGAAGTACTTGTACTTAATCTGCTTGTGTACCCATTCAAGTTCTCCTTTCTTTCCGTGACCTGAGGCATGTACCTCAGAATCCTGGTACGTAATGATTCGAGGATCTTTTCGATAAAGGTCGTCCTTCAATTTGTCCACTGCTCGTTCGTTTCCTGGAATAACTGATGAAGAGAAGATGATAGTGTCTGTCTTCTCGATCTTCACAAGTTTATGGTTGTCTTTCGAAGCTCGGTCGAGTACGGAATATTTTTCAGCCTGACCTCCTGTCGCAAGGATCATAATTTTATTGCTTGGATACTTGTGCATCTCTTCGAGAGTAACCACATTATCGAGAGTTGCTAACTTGAGATGTTTTGCAATCGCTAAGTTGGTTTTCATAGATCGTCCGTCAATCACTACGATGCGTCCATGTCGTTTTGCGATCTCAATAAATTTAAGCATTCGCTCTACCTGAGACGCAAACGCAGTAATAAGAATTCGTCCTTTCGTGTCTCGTACGATCTTGTCGATATTTTCAACCACGACTTTTTCTGAAATAGTCCAACCTGGTTTATCAATACCCGTTGAGTCGAGGGTCATAAGAAGCACGTTGCGATCCTTGAAGAAGGCATACTGCGCATATTCCTCGTCAGTTACCACGCCATTCATGTTTTCTACACGAACGTCTCCGGTTGAAATGATGTCTCCGTAAGGAGTTTCAATAATAACTCCAGTTGAGTCAGGAATTGAGTGAGTAAGTCCAAAGAATCGAACTTTGAAGTCTTCTGACAAGGGAAGAGCTCCGTCATCTTTTTCTACAATCTTGATATCGAGTGCGGGCAAACTTGGATGCTCTTCATGTCGCTTTTGAATAACCATTGCACCGAATTCTCGGGTGTAAATAGGTGGATTTCCAAGAGATTCCATTACTTGAGATACGGCTCCGATATGGTCGAAGTGTCCATGGGTAATAACCATAGCTTTCACCATGTGTTTTCGTTCCTCCAAATATTTCGTGTTTGGAATCGTCATGTCTACTCCGGGAGTATCAACGTTTGAGAATCCAAGCCCTGCGTCGATGACGATGATCTGGTCTCGGTATTCGATAGCGGTCATGTTTACATTTCCAATATCTTCAACTCCTCCAATCGCAATAACGCGCAAGTCTCCCGGTGCAAGTGGTGGGATAATATCATCCTTCTTTGCGCGGGGGTCTCGAAGGCTTTCAGTCCGTGTAAATACTTTCGGTCGGTCATTAAAACGTCGTTCTGGACGTCGTCCGCCTCGATCAAATCGTTTCGCATGAAAAGCGCCACGTGGAGCTTGCCCTGAGCCTGTCGAAGGGCCGGATGTTGGTGATATAGGATGACCCCCTATCTTATCAAGAGCCGTTTCAATAGAGTGAAGCGAAGTGTCTTTTCGATAGACATGAGTCTTAAAATTACTCGCTGATTTTTTTTGGAATTCTCCATGGTGTCCACCAGGAGTGTTTGGGTTTCGTGTGTTCATAAGTCTAATTGGTATTTTTGATAAATCCATTCCATACATGATCAGTTCTCTGATACCATTGGTAAATCAGCATAAATCTGTTTTCTGGGCCGGTAATGGGTGGCATAACAACATGGCGAATATCTTTCGAAAAGACAGCAATGAAGTCTGGGGTATAAAGGAAAACAACAGGAGCATCTTTCGCAAGTTGCTGGGCTACTTTTTGGTAAAGAGTCTCGCGCTTGGTCTGGTCAGACTCTTTAAGAGCTGATTCGAGTAAGGAGTCTGTAGTCTTGTTTGTATACCCGGTAATATTGAGTCCAGGATCTGCCTTTTGTGAAGAATGCCAGAATGCATAAAGGTCAGTGTCGTGCTTAATAACTTGTCCAAAGAGAAGGGATTCAAAATCTCGTCCTCGGATGACGTGCTCATTCAATGTTCCGATTTCAAATATTTTAACCTCGACATTGATGCCTATTTTTTCAAGCTGATCTGCAATAATATGCGCAGAGTTTTCAAGTTCTGGAGTATTCGCTGTTGAAAGTGAAAAGGTAAGGGGTTGGGTAATCGTTCCTTTTCCGCTTGGAAATGTTTTCTCACGGATTCCTGTTGAGTTGTTCACTTTCCATCCTGCTGCGTCGAGGAGTTTTTCAGCAAGTTTTTGCTTTTCCGCAAAGTCTGTTGTTGCAGTGTCTTTCGATTGAGGAAGCGGTCCCGAAAGGGGACTCGCGTACCCCTTGAAGATACTATCAATGAGCGCTTGCTTATCAATACCTAGGTTTAAGGCTTGAGTAACAGCTGTATCGCTGAAAAGCTTGTTTTTAATCGGATTCAAGAATAAGCCAAATACTCGAGGAAGCGGTGCGGTTACAGTAGAGGTATTCGATCGCGTGATTTGATCAACATCTGTAGGATTTACCATGGCAAGGCCATTGATATTCTTTGCATCAAAGGCATCGTATGCGTCTGATTTGTTTGCAAAGGTTGCAATAACAACATTTGTAATATAAGGCTTTCCCAATGTGAATTTTTTAAACGCCTCGAGCTCATACTGTTCCGGTACTCCAATGCGAGAACGAGAAACATCTTTTAGTTTGTAGGGTCCTGAGCCAATTGGTTCTGTGTTGTATACACTGGTCTGCCAATTTGCAGTTTCAATATTTTTCCAAATATGTTCAGGAAGAATTCCTAGGGTGAGTTGTGAGAGAAATCCTGCGTAAGGCTTTTGAAGGGTAAACACTACTGTTTTTTCGTCAGAAGCAATTGCAGTAACGCCTTCCCATGCTACACGAAGAGGGCTTTTAAGTGCAGGGTTTTGAATTTGATTCACGGTGAATACCACATCACTTGAAGTAAGAGGCTTTCGATCGTGGAACATAAGCTTGTCCTTAAGTGTTATTGTGTAAGTTTTTCCGTCTTCTGAGATGGTCCAAGACGATGCGAGATCAGGAATTGCAATGCCTTTTTCATCAATTCTCAAAACACCGCTGTAAATTAAGCTGGTAAGGTCTCGGTCCGCATCAGAATTAGCAAGTACAGGATTAATAAATCGAGGACTTCCAATAATGCCTTCTCGGTAAGTTCCTCCATAGACGGGAACAATAGTTGTAAATTTATTTGATAATGCGACAAGTCCTCCAAAAATTCCAATAGTAAGAATAGTGAGAGATACAATGAATCCAAAACGTTCCCGAAGGGAAAGATTGGCAACAATGAGTCGTATTTTTTGTTTCAAAGATAAAGAGGTATTCATTTTACGTGCTCTAAAAGAGCGCTTGAGTTAGTAACTCGTGATAAAAAGAATAGATTAAAAACAGTATTATCGAAAGATTATCTAACGATCAAAGGAAGGATTGCAGACACTGCAAACAATATCGCGATCACGATTGTGGCGTTAAAGATAAATTTTTCAGCACCTCTTCGTGCGAAGTAGGTCATGTTTGATGCGCTTCCTCCGAGAGCTCCTTCAATTCCATCAGCGCTTCGCTGTAGGAGTACAAGGATAACAAGGAGAATCGAGAGTGCCAGTTGAATCCACGGCAATACATGAGTAATCATATTCATACTGGCTACTATAGCATATTTGGGTTTTAGGGGCAAGTCTTAATCCTCACCCGGTCCGCTACGCGGCCCACCCTCTCCACTATCGTGGAGAGGGTCCTTTTCTTGCCTAAGGTGTATAAATAACCTTGGTGTAAATTTCACGTGTGGTATACTTATTATTAGTATTATGAAAAGCGTTGGATTCACTATTACAACTGTATTGATTATCGGACTCCTTGGGGCAGGGGGATACTTTGCAGTGAAAGGACTTACAGATCCTGCAGATTATCTTCCAAAAGAAAATGAAACTATTGGTGATTTGCATAAAATTAAGACTGAGCCTCAAACAGGAGTAAAAGACAATGCGATTGCAACGGTTCCAACGACTACCACTTCTGCTACAACCCCTAACGCTTCAACAACGAGTCCCGCTACTCCTACGACTTCAACTGACTTAAAAACAAATATTCAGACGTTGATCACGAATAAGACTACTTTGAAAGTAGGATCAAAAGGACCTGCGGTTGGTTACATCCAACAGTTCATGAATGCGTATTTTAAGAAATCACTCAAAGTTGATAACGATTACGGGAAAACACTGGAAGCAAATGTTAAGGCCTTTCAAAAAGCGACTGGCGTAACACAAACAGGACAAATAGGACCAGCAACCCTTGGAAAAATGGTGTCATGGCTCGAAAAAAATCCGCAGTAAGTCATTTGACTATTCTGCGGATTTTTCTTCCTGAATATCTTCGATGTCTTCTTGGATTTCATCGATATCTTTTGATACTTCGTGGAGTTGTGACTCGTGACGGTTTACAGACATTTGAATAAAAATAGATAAGTAAATAGCCTCAAGAGAAACAATAGTAGTAAGAACAAGGAGTACTCGATCGAGTGGTGCTCCAAACAGTGCCACTAAAAAGCATATCGCAAATAATACGGTATGAACAATAAGGGATTGAGTAGACCCAATCCATTTTGTAGCAGAAATGGCAAATCGATCGAACTTGAGCATGCGTTTATGATACAATACTTTCATATGGAAACAAATACAGTGGTAACTCATAAAAAGAAGCCAAACATTTTGAAATGGACGATTGCTCTTGCGATTGTGATTGTAGTAAACCTTTTCTTTCATTATGTGATTGCAACGTTTTATAAAGAGCCTACGTTTGAAAAATTCTGTCCGATGCAAAATGTAGTACTCAATGATGCGGTGTCATGCGTAAACTATGGAGGACAATGGACGAATAATCAGCTGTCACCACAGCAGGTGACAGAGGCAGTAAAAGGTGGGCAGGCGCTTGGATGGTGTGATGCAACATTTACCTGTAATAAAAATTTCACAGAAGCGCATAGTGTCTACAATCGAAATGTGTTCATCGTACTTATTGTCTTGTCACTGGTAGTGCTTGTGCTTGGGGTAGTGATTCCGGTAGAAATTCTTTCTCTTGGGTTCTCTTGGTCAGGAGTTGTTTCGCTTATCATTGCATCTGGACGATACTGGTCTGATGCAAATAATTGGATTCGATTGGTGATCCTTGCGCTAGCATTGGCGCTGCTCATCTGGTTGGCGATTAAGAAGTTTAAGGATTA
>CAZVLM010000011.1:0-3829 GCA_964628065.1 uncultured Candidatus Saccharibacteria bacterium | reverse complement strand
GTCCTTTACAAAGGACGGATTTTTTGGTATAGTAAATTCATGAAATTACGCAAGCGAACACCAGGAGGCGGGACAAAGCGCCGAATGAATAAAGGTCCCCGAAAGGAATTTAATGGGGCTAAAAAAGGTCCACGAGATCTAGGAATGAAATATGGGAACGATATCCGACGAAACTCATCACGAGAAGACGAAAAGCCTAAAAGCGGCCCAGCATTTGGGTGTGCACGAATTCCCGTTTCTGAAACATTCAAGAAAAAAACCGGAGCGCAAAAACTGGTGGCAAGTCTTCAGAATAAAAAGGATCGTGACGCTCGAAAACTTTTTCTCGTAGAAGGAGAAAAAAGTTTCTTAGAAGCTATTGAGTCTTCTTATGAACTTCACACCGTGTTCGCAACGCATATGTTTTTGGCTACGTATCCTGAACTTGCAGAATCTATCAAACAGTTTACAAACATTGTAGATGCAAGTGAGCTCTCTGGTATGGGAACATTTGCAAGCAACATGATGGTGATCGGAGTATTTCACCAGAAACAACTTCCGCCATTAGTAGTTGCTGATGAAATTGTACTTGCACTAGATGATGTGAATGATCCAGGAAATCTTGGAACACTTATTCGTATTGCAGACTGGTATGGTATTCGAAAGGTTGTCTGCTCAAAATCAACGGTTGACGTTTATAATCCAAAAACGATTAGTGCAGCTAAGGGGTCATTTACTCGAGTAGATGTGTACTACAAAGATTTGGAAGATTTCTTCCGATCACAGCATGATTTGCCGATCTTCGCAGCTGATCTTGAAGGGAAGTCGGTTCATAATGTGTCGTTCCCATCACGAGGAGTACTCCTTCTTGGAAACGAGTCGCATGGAATTGATCATAACCTAAAGGAAATAGTTACTGAAAGTGTTACCATTCCACGATTCGGACACGCTGAATCGTTGAACGTAGCGGTTGCTGGTGCCATTATCCTTGATAGTTGGAAGCGAAAGTAGAAATCCCTGAGGGGATTTTTTACTGTTCTAAAAACTTAATAAAGGGGAAGTAAAATATCGATAAATATTCAAGTTGCGAGACGCTTTATAGCTGATACGATTGCTAATCATGGTAGGTGAGAAGCAGAATAATTATGCGTTTATAGATAGTCAGAATGTGAATCTTGCGATACGGTCGCAGGGGTGGAAATTAGATTGGGAAAAATTTAGAATATATCTCGGATCAAAATATAGTATTACGAACGCCTATTTGTTTATCGGATACCTTCCAGGAAACGAAGATTTGTATATTAAGCTGCAAAGAGCAGGATTCATATGTGTTTTTAAGCCAACGCTTGTTTTGCCTAATGGAAAAGTTAAGGGAAATGTAGATGCTGAACTTGTTATGCAAGCTATGATAGAGCTTCGTAGTTTTGACCAAGCTGTAATTATTTCTGGGGATGGAGATTTTTATTGCCTCATAAGACACCTTATTGGCCAAAAGAAGCTTAATAAGGTGCTTGTGCCTAACCAGAAGAGATATTCTGGGCTCTTAAAGCATTTAAACACACCAAATAATAACATTTTCGACTTTATGAATGAATTAAGGGAGAAGGTGGGAAAAGATTATTTGTAGAAATGAAAAGGGCTCCCTTTGGTATGAGCCTCGGCAACCCTAATCGTCGTGATAAGGAAAGTATATAAAAATTTGATGTATATAGTCAAGTTAAGAGTCTCAGATTTATTTATTAAAACTTTATCTAAATTTTATTGCTATACTAAACTTATGCAGCAGCCAAGCCAACAATTTGTTTATCACGGCTCGCACGAAACATTCGATGTTGCCATTCCAAAGCGACAAACTCGATCTACTATAAATCCTGAAACTAAAGACAAAGTGGTGGTATTTGATGATATTTCATTCCATGCAACTCCTTATAGATGGATTGCTATTAATTATATTTGCCAATGTCAGAATGTTTCTTATCAAGGAAAGGAATATTGGCACGCCACCGGCGTCAGCCTTAAAAAATACAAGGAAGAAATTGAGGTTTACGGTGTTGAATCGTTAGAAAAAAGCCTGGAAGTGCTTTATGGAAAAGGTGGATACTTGCTTACGTTTGATAATAAGGATTTCGTAGAACAAGAAGGTCTTGGTGCCCTTGAGTTAATTGCAAAGCAGAATGTAACGCCAATTTCTATTGAACGAATCGATGACCCTGTTGCTGAACTTAAAAAGCGTGGGATTACGTTTGTGTTTAAGGATCTAATGTTGCCAGAGAATCAGTGGTAGGTTGTTTGTTAAGGATAAAGTTAGGTGATACGATAAATACATGAAAACACTTCACGATCTAACTAATGAAATTGTTGCAATCTATAAATCATATGAATCTACGGGTACGAAGCCGTGGGATTACCTCGTTGCGTCTCGAGATTTGTCATATCAGGTAGGAAGTCTTACAAAAGTCATTATGCAACTTTCCAAAGAGCGCTATACGAAAGACTCACCTGAGACTTTAAAGTCTCAAGCGGCTGATGAGTTGGCTGATATACTTGCTGAGGTATTGTTTATTGCAAAAGAGCTTGATATTGATATGTATCAAGCATGGGGAAAAATGATCGGCTCAGATGAAGAAAAAATCGCTGAACGCAAGTAAGTTCTCGAAATTTCGGGGGTTTTGTGGTATAAAAGACGCATGAAACCGTACGACCATAAAAAAATTGAAAAGAAATGGCAGAAGGAGTGGGAAACGAAGAAGGTGTACAAGACTTTGAATGCTAAGCAGGCGAAGGCTAAGAAATTGAAGCCTTATTATGTCTTGGATATGTTTCCGTATCCGTCAGGTTCTGGGCTCCATGTAGGTCATCCTCGAGGATATATTGCCTCGGATGTTTTTGCGCGTATGAAAAGAATGGAGGGATACAATGTATTGCATCCGATGGGATTTGATTCGTTTGGACTTCCTGCGGAGCAGTACGCCATTAAGACAGGAAAAAATCCTGGACCTTTTACGAATCAGTTAGTAAAGCGATATCGAGAACAGCTTTCAATTCTAGGATTTTCATACGATTGGGATCGGCAAGTTGCAACGCATGATCCAGAATTCTATAAGTGGACTCAATGGATCTTCCTTAAAATTTATAACTCTTATTACGATACCGAGAAAAACAAGGCTCGACCTATTTCAGAGTTGGTAAAAAAGCTTGAGAAGACAGACAAAAATTGGAAGAATCTTTCAGAAGTTGAAAAGCAGAAAATTTTGATGAATCACCGATTGGCGTACGAAGGATTCGCGGAAGTAAACTGGTGTCCAGAAATGGGAACAGTGCTTGCTAATGATGAGGTAATTGAGAAAGATGGAAAACTTGTTTCAGAACGAGGCGAATATCCCGTAGAAAAAAAGTCTATGCGACAGTGGTTCATGCGCATTACAAGTTATGCCGATCGCTTGATCTCAGGACTCGATACCATCGACTGGCCGGAAAGCATTAAGGAGATTCAGAGGAATTGGATTGGAAAGAGTGAGGGAAGTGAGATTACGTTTTACTTAGAAAATAAGCAGTTTGGATACTTTATTAATAATGTGGATGTGTTCACAACACGAGCAGATACGCTTTTTGGTGTGAGTTATATTGCACTAGCTATAGATCACCCTTTGGTAAAGAATTTAACAACCAAAGAAGTTTCAAATTGGGATAAAGTAATTCACTATATTGAGGAAGTAAGTAAGCAAGACAGAATGAATGTGAAGGAAATCACGGGTATTAAGCTTGAAGGAATTGTTGCAAAGCAATCATTTATGGATATTGAGGTGCCAGTGTATCTTACTAATTACGTACTTGGTTCTTACGGAACTGG
>CAZVLM010000010.1:0-29226 GCA_964628065.1 uncultured Candidatus Saccharibacteria bacterium | reverse complement strand
TTGAGAAGCGGTTGTAGAGGTTTTCGAACATAAAAGTACTGAGACTATAGCATTTTAAATCCTCCTCGGAAAGTTGTTGACATTGGCCTAAATGTATACTAAATTCATACTGAACATTGTTAACCCTTTAATACTTCCCCATGGCCCACAAAAAAGTTCTTGTCTTATACAACCGATCAGACATGACCGGCGATGAATGGCGAGTCATAGAGACCGCCCTCGCCCATTGCGCATTTGAACTCATTCCTCAGGAGAGTGATTTTCGCAAAGATATTACCCAACAGCAAATTATTGAAGAAGTTAAAACAAAACATCTACCTTCCAATGCGGTTCGCTCATCCATTATAATTTTGTTTTTAGGATCAGCACTGCAACTGAGGGCGCATAATTTTTTTCGGTTCACCAGCAAACAAAACGAGGTAAAGGTTTTAGACATCTCCAACTTTACGAGAGTAATGAATTATCTTCAGTCTCGCAAAGATGAAGTGATCACGCAAACCATTGAAGGCTTCATCGGACACCCTTAATCATTCTTTCAATTAAATAAAAATACCCTGCTTATAATGGCGGGTATTTTTATTGTGCTGATTCAAGCTTCAATACTCTTTCATCTAATCCTGCAATATCCTTTTCATTGCGACGAATACCGCCGTACATCGAGCTCATTTCCTGTCGCATTTCTTTCAACTCTGCTCGTATGCCCGCGAAGGCTTCCATAACTAAAGCGAATGATTTCGACATAAGGTCAGCGTGTTCATTAAATTCTTTCTTTGTAACAAATTTCTTTTCTATCTTCTTTTCGAACTTATTAAGTTCCACTTTCAAAATCCCCCGAGTGACCAACTCGTTTTCTTGTTCTTCCCGACTGAGTTTTTGAAAGCTCTTTTTCATGAAACTGATTATAAACAGTTTCAAATCCTAAAGCAAAAAAGTTATCACCATTTCGTGATAACTTTTTTAGATTGGCTTTAGGATTTCTTTATTTCAAGAGAGTAAACAACTCTTCCTTGCTTACAATTTTTGCTTCGCTTTCATTTCGCTTCTTGAATTCGTATCCTCCCGCCGCAAGTGATTTTTCTGATACCACAACCCGATAAGGAATTCCGATAAGGTCAGCATCTGCAAATTTCGCACCAGCAGAAGCATCTCTGTCGTCGAGCAAAACCTCCATTCCCTTTCCGCTAAGTTCTTCGTACAATTCTGTAGCCTGCGCAGATGCGTTTCCAAGCTGAATCAAGTGAACCTTGAACGGTGCAATACTTTCTGGCCAAACAAGTCCTTTGTCATCTGCAAAGTGTTCTGCGATAACTCCTACGAGTCGACTCACCCCAATACCGTAACATCCCATGATAATTGGCTGAGCTGCTCCCTCATTATTCATATAACGCACATCAAGAGCCTCAGTATATTTTGTTTCAAGTGGAAAAATATTTCCAACCTCAACACCTTTTCGTTCAACAAGGTCTTCTTTTCGAAGTCCGACCTTTGCCAAGTTTTCATCAGTATACACTTCTTTGTTTACTGCAATTTTCTTTTCTTCGTTTACATACACTACATCTTCTCCCATATCGCTCAGTGTTTGAAACTCATCACTAAATCTCTCAGTGAAAATTCCTCCATCGGCATAGGTTCTGTAAGTAATATCGCCCAAACCAAGTCGCGCATACACTTTATGATAGGAAGCCGCTACGCGTTCATATATTTCATCATGCTCTTCTTGAGTTCGAGCGAAACTATACATATCTTTCATTACAAATTCGCGTCCTCGAAGAAGTCCGCTTTTTGCACGAAGCTCATTTCTGAACTTGTTTTGAATTTGATATACCAAAATTGGTAAGTCTTTATAGGAATTGATGTATTCGCCTACTGCATCAACAATCGGTTCCTCATGAGTAAGTCCTACTCCAAGTTCAGTACCGTTTTTCAAAGCTGTTTTAAACCAGTTATCTACTTTTGCATCGTCCCATCGATCTGTTTTTTCCCAAATATCCTTAGGCTGAAGTGTGGTCATCATAAGCTCTTGGCCGCCTACCTTGTTCATTTCGTCACGAACGATTTTTTTTACATTTTCAAGAACGCGAAGCCCTAATGGAAGGTACGCGTACACTCCTGCAATTTCCTTATGAATAAAACCGGCCTTAATAAGCAATTGTGCATTCTTCGAAACTTCATCCGAAGGCGCTTCCTTTCGTGTTTTGGTAAATAGTTGTGACTGTCTCATGAAGGCATCATATCTCAAAAATACCTTTTTTACAAACTAGCCAATGTCATTTGCAATCATTTTATACTCTTGGTATACTTCATCTGTTTTTGGGGATCGCATCCCTTCGATCCAGGTTTCATCCTGGTGATGATTTATAGAAAGCTCGAGCAATGCTCCGAGTTTTTCTTTTACAAAAATCATGTCTTCCGGTGCTATTTGGCAAATTTTTCTCTCAAACCTCTTGCTATGCAGCATTCTTATTTGGTAAAGAGAAACCCAGCGTTTTACTTGCTTTCCATCTTCGGTGATTGTTATTTCAATAAACCAAGTTCCCTCTTTAAATTTACTTCCTAGTGGTAATGCAATGCACGATTCGTTTGAGAGCTTTTTAAGTATCAGAATCGGTCTTCGGAAATGTTCCCCTTTTCCAAATGATTCTGTTCCTATATTTTTTCCAAGCAAACACCACCAAATATCACCTTGGTTAAAATATATATTTTTATATGATTGCACTGAATCTAGAAACTTCTTCTTCTCGTTCCAAACATCAAATTGTGAGTCAGAATATTTTCCCATGGAGCCGTAATTGTAGGTAAGAAATAAGCTAGATGCAAGAAGATACTTTATCAAAATTTTATTTATGGTTTATCTATTTTTTACAAACAAAAATCCGCATACGTTCGCATGCGGATTCTTTTCTTTTTTTTGCTTTTAACTAATTTTTAAATTTTTTCTCTCGCACAATCAAGTATGCCTGTTCCCAATTCATAGAAAGTTTTTCAAAGTCCTCCTTATTAAGGCCAACGTCATTCTTTAGAGCCCTCTCTTTAAGAAGTTGATAGCTCTTATCTACTTTTGCGCGAATCAGCTTCCACTGCCTGCGGCTTGGCGAATCCTCTGTGTAACCTTTCCATTTTCCTGAAACGGCATCTACTGTTTTTTTGTAACGCTTAAGGAAGTTTTGCAGATGATTCTGCTCAGCAAGCGAATCCAAGGTGTACCTTGTGTACATACTTTCGTTATCCTGAATCTTGTAAACTACCTGCCACAAATATTCGTAATCACAACCAAACCAATGCGGCTGACACTGCTCAAACGATGCGAGTAGTTTTTTCTCGGATTTTGCATCCTCCGGGGTAAGCGCTGAGGCCACGGCCTTAGTTTTGTATTGCAAAAAACTGAGCCAGTCGTAGTTTTTTTTGTACTATATTCATCAATCCTTCTCCTTTGCCATCAATACCTGGTGTGGAAGAATCGGCCTCGCCCAAATGCAGCATCAGGGCCATGTGCGAAATGCTATCGTTTACGTGCGCGGCATAAGCTTTCTTGCTGTCATCATCCTCCAGGCTTTTCTCCATTTTTTTAAAATCTCTCGAGGTAAGCGTGTCCGTTGTAGGCTTTTCATCGGTGCGGTTCCGTGGAGTCTCTCTGCATGCAGAGGTAATCAAAACTGCTGCGAATAATACTGAAAGTAATCTTTTCATAACTGATTAAGTTTTAAGGTGGTTTAATATAACTGAAATTCTCGAATATAATACAGTATTAAATTAAATTGTCAATTTTAATCCCCTGCCGTTTGGCAAGGGACTTTAGTGTTCATTTAAATTTTTACAAATGCGAGACTGTATTTCAAACAGTCTTCAAACATTCTCTTTCCGGCAGCCCATCCGCGAAATTCTTCTTCAAGTTTTTCATATTGATCACTTTCTTCGGCAAGCAGTTCTTGTGCCCACACGTATTCAAAGTTGTCCGCATAAAACGCCATTCGCGCGCGCTTAATCTTCATGCGAAGTAAAATGAACGCACAAGCGTAAATACAGTAGGTTTTTTGAAGTTGTAAAAAACTCACTTCAATTCTCAATTCCAAGATGTTCAATAATTTTCTCATCAACAATATTTAAGGGTTAGGTAAAAGTTCCGATGTGGATAGTACACTATTTAATTATTTTTGTCAAATGGCAACTAAATATAAATAACCCCGGCATTTCGTAAGAAATACAGGGGTTCTAAATAATACTTTTCGTGATTACTCAATGGTTAACTCCGTTACCACATACTTAATCTCATTTTCGGCCAGAATTTTGTTTGCCCTTGCTGCAATAGATTCCCATTCTCCACCAAAATGCTTCATTGACGTAAGCAAGTAGATATCTCGTCTTAAGATAGATACGATGTTGCGTTTCTGAATTGCAATACGACTATGTATCTTTTCTCCGAAGAAATACATTGTCAGCGGATGCAGTAGTTCCACAATTGGTTTTAACTTATTAAAGTAGAAAGGTACGGAAGTTAAAAAAATAACAAGTCCTATTGAAAATGCAGAATTACCCAAAATACTCCCTATTGTTATCAAAATAATACCAACCACTCCAAGTACGGTAAAAATTGTGGACGCCACTAGCTGCGTATATGGACGATTCGCGACAAGTTCAGATTGTTCATAGTCCTCAACTTGTGATTTTAGACGATTAAAAGCTTCTTGATTGCTCATAATTTAAGTTTTAAAGGGTGATCTAAATATAATGTTTGATTTCAAAATAATGTTATCACACAATAATTAAGTCGTCAAAAAAATCCGCCCGCTTCGTAAAGAAGCGAACGGATCTCCTAGGATTCAGCCTAGTCCTGGTTCATTTAATTTTAGTTCATTTGCTCTGCCATACCTCTTATTGCTCTGTTTTTAATCCGTTCAAACATCAAAACTCTGAACATTGGACTTCGCAGCAGATGAATGTCTTCATAGGCATCCAAAGGTATAGCCGGAAAATGAATACTTCCATTCGAGTCCATTCCGTAAACTTTTGAAGAGTACAGAAAAAATTTGTGCCAGTTGCCCTCCTCTGAAGGCGTTAGTTGAGTAACAATAGAAGAACCTGCATCAACCAGCTTAAGGCCTGCTGCCAATCTCTGTTTTTTCTCTTCGGCGGTTAAGCTTTTAAGGAAAACGATGTGCGTCTTGCCAAAAAGAGTGTCACCTACTATTACCGAAACATTACTGCTTTGGTCTTGAAATAGGACTCCCTTAACGCATTCCATCAAATAAAGCGTATCCACTTTGCTGGTATCAACAGAGCAAAAGAAAGATACTATATTACTTCCACAAAAACCGAACTGGGCCATGGCTATGAACAATGGCAAAAAGATTAATTTCTTCATTTTTAAAAGAATTAAAAGTTACAAAATAGGTTTTACTTCCTCTATAATGATAGCATATTTATAAGTATTTGTCAACTTTGAGAATTCGTGTCGTTATGCTATAGTCTCCCCGTCAGCAGATTGTAGAAATACCCTTATATATCCCTCTTTTAGAGGGATTCGAGAGCCCAATAGGGCTCCGTAGGAGTACTTCCATGGGCGTCACCCATGCCAACGAAAGGTTTATTACTAAACCCCCTTTCGTGCAAATCTCTGTTATCTCATCATATGGAAAATCTAGTCCGAGAAATGTTCGGCGTGGGAGCTCATTACGGCTACACACGAACACGACGACACCCAACAACCAAGCCTTATTTGTACGGAACAAAAAACCGAACAGATATTATTGACTTGGAAAAAACAGTAGCCTCTCTTGCAAAAGCAGAAGAAATTCTCGCAGCGCTTGGAGCATCTGGAAAGCAGATCCTCTTCGTAGGAACAAAGCCTGAAGCATCAGCAGCCGTAAAAGCATCAGCGGAAACACTTGGAATGCCTTACGTAGAAGCTCGATGGATCGGAGGAACCCTTACCAACGAAAAGCAGATCAAGTCTCGAGTAACATTGTACGAAGACCTTACCGACAAGCAGGAAAAGAATGAACTTGATACGATCACAAAGACCAAGAAAGAAAAACTTCTCCTTGAACGAAAGATCGAAAAGCTCGGCCGACGATTCGGAGGACTTACAACCATGAAAGGCCTTCCAGGAGCATTGGTAGTTATCGATAGTAAGGAAGAAGCAATTGCAATTACCGAAGCAAACCAGGTTGGAATTCCAGTAATCTCTCTTTGCAACACTGACTGTGATTTGCGAGCGGTTGCCTACCCTGTAGTTGCTAACGATGCAAACAAGAAAACCGTAGAGTACTTCTTGAACAAGTTCGTTGAAGCTTACAAAGGAAGCCGATAATTATTAATCACCCTCATCCGGCCTACGGCCACCTTCTCCCGGAGGGAGAAGGCCGAAATTAATTTCAAGCAGAACTCTTGAGCCTGCCCCTCTCCCCAAGGGAGAGGGTGCCCGAAGGGCGGGAGAGGGTCTAATCTTTTAAAATAAAACTATGGACATTTCAGCTGATATGGTAAAAGTATTGCGTGATGAAACAGGCATCTCTGTGATGCAGTGCAAACGCGCATTGGAAGAAGCAGGTGGAGATATGGAAAAAGCTCGAGTAGCCCTTCAGGCTATGAGTGCTGCCCAGGCAGAAAAGAAAGCCGACCGAACATTGGGAGCTGGTATTATTGCAAGCTACATTCACGGAAACAAGAAAATGGGGGTTCTTCTCGAACTTTCTTGCGAAACTGACTTCGTAGCTCAGAACGAGGAATTCGTATCTGCTGCAAACCAGATTGCAATGCACGCAGGCGCTATGGCTCCAGAAACCCTTGAAGAGCTTGCGGAACAGGCATTCATCATGAACCCAGAACTTACTATCAAGCAGGTTATTGACGGATTGGTTCAGAAGACAGGAGAACGTGTTGAAATCGCACGATTTGTGCGCTATACTATCGAAGCATGATATTCATTATCTGTATCGTTGTTGGAATAATAGGAGTATTTGGAATCCTCTGGATTTCGTCAGGAAGTCTCAACTACCTCGAAAACCAGGTGCCCAAAGGTTCAGAATGGTACAGCATCCATCCTGAACATCTTGAGTCCCGCTTCGGCTGGAAAGTTCAAGAATACACGAGAAACATCCTTAAGATCTTCCTTATCTGGCTTATTGCGATCTATCGAAGAATTTCGAAAGAGGTCACTATTAAGCAGGTTGTAAAGAAGAAGGTACGAGAATTTTTGTACGATCATACTCCAAACGGAGTGCGTCATCCATCAGAATTCTGGCACCGCGTAAGGCATACAGCGCCCACAAAAAACGAACCTCAGATGGTATCTCAGCCTGAGAAACCAAAACGAGTTCGAAAACCAAAGGCACCTCGCTCGGAACCTGTTACGCTCTCTGAAATTTCCCCTTCCGAACTGGAATCAGGAATTGCCCCAGATGAACCTTCCCTAGATATTGATTATAAAGGATAAATATACTACAATCCTTCACAGGAATCGCGATAAGGAACTTCCTTGTCGCTTATGCCGAAATAGCTCAGTTGGTAGAGCAGCTGTTTTGTAAACAGCAGGTCGTCGGTTCAAGCCCGACTTTCGGCTCCATTATAAAAACCCTTCACGTGAAGGGTTTTTATTTTTCTTTACTTCACCTTCACCCAAATACTTATCAAGTCTTTTAAGGTGGAAATATAGGCTCCCCCGCCCACTTTAGATTCTGCAACATCATGCCAGCGGACTCCTACTTCCGTGACTGAGTATCCAAGCTTTTTTGCGCGTGCGAGCACCTCAATATCAAACCCCCAACCTCCTGTTGTCATTTTTGGAAAAATATCCCGGACCGCTTTTCGAGTAAACAATTTGCATCCGCATTGAGTATCTTGTATTCCTGGGAGAAGTAACAGCTGTATAAGTTTATTAGCCAAACGACCAAGCAAGTTGCGATACCAGACCTGTTCACGTTTTACATCCGCACCTGTCGCACGACGAGAGCCTATAACAAGATCCTTCTTTGTTGTTATAGCAATATGTAACAACTTACCAATTTCTTCAGCTGGCGTCGCAAGATCAGCATCTGTAAATACAGCATACGTACCTAGACTAGCCATCATTCCTTTTGCTACCGCTACTCCTTTGGTGTTACCCACGCCAGAAATCATACCCAGGTCAAGAACCTTAATGTTCGGATTATGAGCCTGCTCAATTTCGATAATACCTCGAGTATTATCCGTACAATTATTAAGCACGATCAAAAGCTCGTACGGCTTTCCTAATGATTTTAGATACGCAGAAAGACCCAGAATCGTCGAGCCAATGCGCGACTCCTCGTTATATGCAGGGACAATTACCGAGAGGTATGGAGTTTGTAAATCATGAGTCTGCATGATGAGATGGCACTATCATATACTAATTCTCCGTCTGATGAAAGTTGTGTAAGAAACGCCTGTTCGTCAGCCTTGCATGCCATTTCATGTCCAGGTTTGCACGCATGGAGCTCGCAGGAATCAATTGCTACGTAATCAAGGTTTTTTGCTTCATTGTAAGAACTATTCATTTGAGCCCAAGTATTATATCCTTCGACGAGTCGCACTGGTGAAAATGCAGCAATAGCAGGGGTGCTTGAAATTACCCGAGCTCCTGGCGTAACATTGCTGAGAGCTGAATAAAACTGTCGTATTGCAATCGCATCACCATGAGTAGGCGCTTCATGTCGATATGCAATAGATACAAAGAACGCAATTCCGGCCAATGCAAGAGCTCCGAACACCTGCGCTTTCTTATTCCATTTTTTAGATATCCATGTAAAACCAATACCAGAAAGTACAAAGATGGAAGGAAGTGCAGGCATGATATATCTAAATTCTTTATGAGCTTGCAAAGAGAAATATAAAACAAACAGAATAATTGCACTAATTGCAACTGTAATCGCTCTTTTTTGAATTTTATTAAGCGACCTCCATGACAACAAAGGAAACAGAATTCCAGGAATAATGAAGAGACTTACAGGATTCGCATTCAAAATATTTTTAATATAGAACAAACCATCGCCTTTATACAGCCACAAAAATCCTGTAATCATCCCCGTACCCGCCACAAGAGGACTTGTCATGCTTCCATACAAAATGCTATTTGAAATAAAATATGGAATAGCAATAAGACCAAATCCTACCCCTATCATCAAGCCTCGATAAAGTACATTTTTGGCATACGTATAAAATCCATCTGAAAACGGAACGGTCACAATAGTAGCAATAGCAAACGCGGGCAATAGTATCCCCGCTGGAAATCGAACAATAAATGAAAGTCCCGCAATGAGTCCTGCCCAAAACCATTTCCCTTTTACCAATAATAAAGCTCCTGCTATTACGAGGAATGTGGAAAGTACTTCCGTCATTGGAATCGTAGAAAACGCAAGGAACGGCACCGAGAGAGATAGTAATGTAGCAGCAAGCATACCTGCGCGCTTATCAAATACTTTTCCAATGCGATATACACAATAAATCGCACCGAGAGAGAAAATAACAGTTAGAAATTTAGCGATCCATTCCATAGCAAAAGGACCGGCCCACGAAAACGGAGTAAGGATCAGTGGCCAAAGTGGTGGACGAAAAAATTCCCATGCTCCGTACGCACCGCCTGATGCTATAAAGCGAGCCATGCCCTGGTAGACGGTTGCGTCCCACCACGGACGTGACGGCTGTATTAAAAAACCAATACGAATAAGAGCAGCAACACACAGTATGCACACAATCCAAAAACGATCACTTCGTTCGTTAATCCAATTTTTTAGCGTTTGAAAAGACAACATACTTATACAATACAAAATTCACCACCATACTGGCAACCGTTCCAACTAATGCTCCAATGTTTGCCGAGGCAATGTCTCCAACATAGTGAAGGAGCACGATTCGAGCGAGATATGCTATCAATACGTTTACACATAAACCAACCAAAGTTGCCACAAAAAACGAACCGAACGATTTTGGTGACCGAGCCGTCGGAAACGTAAATCGTGTATTCATAAAATAACTATTGGCGTTCGCCGCAAGGAAAGAAATACTTTTCATGACGATATACCAAACCCCTGATGTCGCACCGAGCGTAAGGAGCAAAAGATTCAATATGGCAAAATCAACGCCGGTATTAATGGCGCCGATAATGGCAAACCAAAGCACTTGTTTAATAAGAGCCTTGTTCATATTTTTTACTGAGAAACCGTGGCATTAGAAGTCTCTGATACTGTTTCAGTTACAATACTCTCTGATTTCTTTTTCTTTGCTGCGGCCTTTTCTGCTTCAGCTTTCTTTTCATCCGCAAGCGCTTTTGCCTGCGCTTCTTTTACTCGTTTTGTAAGTTCTGGAATCATAGCCTCTACTTCTTCTACCGACTTAAATCCTGAGTATGTCTTCCCTTCTATTACAAACGAGGGGTAGGTTGCAGGGACATGATACATATCAAGCAATGTGCGGATTGCTGAAAGGTCCAAACTTGCATCGAACGCGTATACGCGCACATCTGGATACTTGTCTCGGATTGCTGAAAGCACGTAATTTTCTTTTCGGCAATCTTCGCAATCAGTTCCATAGAAATACATAATCACTACTGGATGATATTTACACTTACTTGAAAGTTCTACCAACAGCAAGTAGTCTTTGATCAATAACAATGAGTAATTCATCTTCAAACTAATCACATCTTTATTGGTAGATCCAAACTGTTCTTCCATGTAGTTCAATCGCTCTGATAGACGACTGATTTCTCCGGTAAGCATTGAACTTACATCCTGCGCGCATGAGGCTTCTTTAAGGAGTGCAAACTGTGTTTCTGATGACAACAAGTCCACGGTGATTTTCTGCTGGATATCAAGCATTTCTGATACGCGTTTTCGGTTGGCAACCTGACTCACATAAAAGACCGTCGCAAAGATACCTGCGGTGATCAAGAATGACACTATATATTTCATCCAATCGCTTCGTTTCATAAGTTAAATAAATAAGTTAAGTAGTAATTATCTCCATGCGCTCTTTTTTGATCGAAGAGCATTCCAAAGGGCTTTAATCGTCCAATACATTGACGCATAGGTGTAGAGTAAGAACGAGAGTAGGTCGAGTGTTACAAATCGCTTATGCTTCAAGATTGATCGCCCAATCATGATAGTTATCAAGAGCACAATAAGTGACAAGATCGCCATCAAAAAGTAAGGTTGCGTATTCACGTAAAATAATGAGAACTCTGGGGTCTGAACACCAGTAATTGCAAATTTGGTATACACCGCATATCCTTTGAGCGCAATCTGCACAATGATAATGGGTGCAAGGACCAGGAATGACCAAATACCAATGGTAAAGAGTGGAAGGATAAGCACGCCGATGTGGCCGTACTCTGTCTTGAAGAACATGGATTTGAAGTCCTGCATGTTCTTTACGAATCCATAGATCCATCGTACTCGTTGCTTAATAAGAGCGTTCCATGTCTGAGGTCCGCGCGTGTACACATAGGAATCATTTGCAAATCCAATCTTCATGCCATTCATAATCATGCGAAGGCAAATTTCCAAGTCTTCGGTATGGTATGCCTCTTTGTAGGGGCCGAGCTTGTCGAATACCTCTTTTTTAAATAAGGCAAAGGGTCCGGGCGCGATAAAGATTGATTCAAGGTTGTTAAATACCTGCTTTCCGAACGTCATCATTTCATACTCGACTTTCTGCATGTACTGCCACACTGACTTCGGCTCTGAAATAGTCATCGCGGGCATCACGGCCATGATCATGTCACCTTTCATGAATGCGCGCACTGATGCATTTAACGCCTGAGGATCTACCGTAGAGTCGGCATCCAGACATCCGATCACGTCCGCATGCAGATTGTTTCGCACATGCGCAAGTCCGTAATTGAGCGCCGCGAATTTGCTTCCTTCATTCACTTTTTGGAGGAGCTCGACTGATTTGTTGCCTGCGTATCGCTGCACCACCTTCCATGTATCATCAGTAGACCCGTCATCAACCACAACGATATGCAATTTCTCGTGCAGATAATCGAGCGCCAGCAAAGAGTCGACCGTTGTTTCTACCGTCTGAGCTTCGTTATAGCAAGGCACGATAATACCTACGACAGGCTGGTATCCCGTATAAGGCTTCCCAAGCGATGTTTCCTTCGGCTCGTCCTCAGAAGATTCGCTGTGCGTAAAATAGGAAAGCAAAAGAAAAACCTGTAGAAAGAGGCCGAAAAACAGGATTCCATAGAGCAAGATTTCCTTGATGCTGTCAAACATTTAGAATCTTATTATAACATATTTAGGGCTTAAAATCCAGGAATTAAAGTAAATAAATTTTTAATAAAGAACCGAATTTGACTCTATTTTTCAATTTGATATCCTAAGCTGTATACGTAACAAGTAATCAGCGACAAATTCCCGTGTGGAAGAGCCGTTAAAAGCTAGCTGAACCTACCGGCCGAAAAAGCACCGAAAGGTGCTTTGTGCGTTATAATATTCTTATTACACTTATTATCTTCTTTTGAAGTTTTCCATAAAGAATTTCTGAATTCCTATTAGGATTTTCTAAGTAGGCCCTAATAACGCCCGCACATAAATCTGCTAAGCGGAGCGCTGGAAAAGATCTGTCGTTTCCGGTAATTACTTTCTTAAAAATGAGACCCTTGTTTCGTAGTGACTTTTTAAGTTGGTTGCGATAACGCTTAGGTTTTTTACCGTCAATTACTAAAGTATGCATTGCATTTTCTACGACCATTTCTTTGAGAACATCTTTATAATAAAAATCCTTAAACGGATTATCCACTATTGCTGCTTTTATTTTAAAATCATTTCTTTTTATCTCTTCTAGAAACATTCCTCGTATGCGCCAGCTATGGTCTTTCCAATGGAATCCATCAATTCCTATTTTCTGCTCAGTATCAAATACGCACTTATTAAGTAATTCTAAGTGAACCACTTCCACAAACACCAAGGCTACGCAAGATATTCCATCTTGCTTATGAATTCCAGATTCGTCTAGAAACAAATACGCCATGCTGAAAAGTATGGCATTGTGACTATCAAGAATAGCATAAGAAAAACTAAAGTTTTAATAAATAAAAAAGTTTGACAACATTACTTAATTTGATATCCTCTCCTTATCCGTCCTGACGCCAGAAAGGTTCGGCTGGCTTGCGGCCTCTTCGGAGGAAGTTGCAAATGAAGGATACACCGCCCTTCCAGCACGGTCTAAAGCATCTCCTTTGTTTCGAAGGAGATTTTTTAATTTCTTAGAATTCTTAGCTTCTTTTTCATAATAAGTAACGACATAGAATCCATTGTGCCGATTTGCTCCAATTGTAAAATAATCTGACGTATTCGGAATCTGCTTGATAAGATTTATCTTTCCTTCCCTCCTGTCGACATTCTTAATTAAGTATTCCCAATCATGGGAAGTTATTATTAAGTTTTCAAACACGAACATTCCGTGGTCTTTTACGATTTTTTGAGCGACCTCATAACTAAAGATCAGAGGCCTGATTTTATTATCGAAAGACGCAAAGTTTGGCATCAATACCAAAATAACTTGTTCATGCTTACCTAAAACAACCTCTTCAATCTCCTGAAGAAGTTCATACTCGCTCTTTTTCAAAATCCTTAATGCTTTTGCTTTAAAGCGACTTTTTCCTGGCTCACTTTTTTCCATTCATAGAATCTAACAAAGTAAGAATCAAGAAACGGATAAGAAATAATAAACTTTTACTAAAGAGTTCGATTTGACTGTATTTTCCAATTTGATATCCTAAGTTGTATACGTAACAAGTAATCAGCGACAAATTCCCGTGTGGAAGAGCTGTCAAAAGCTAGCTGAACCTACCGGCCGAAAAAGCACCTCAAGGTGCTTTGTGCGTTATCTTATTTTATTCAGAATAAAAGGCCCTCCATAATTCGGAGAGCCTTCGCGCATTTGTTAGCGGCAAGCTATTTGCAAACTATGCTAACTAGTGTTTCGTGGCTTACGATGCTTTTCGCCGTATTAACGGTTCCATATACTGTGTATACAGGCGTCACTTCAATACAGTCGCCTACACGAACCTGCGTATCTAAGCCCGGCTCACCAACCAAACCGTCTGTGCGAACATTTAGCTTAACAGTCTGTCCGTTTTCAGTTACAGCCGAAGCGTGAGTTCCACCAAACAGGTCTTGGTTTACTGCGGCAACTTTGGCGGTAAATACCTTACCAGTGCAGCTGTTCATTGAAAAAAATGATGCGATTGCCAACAAAACAAGGAATGTCTTTTTCATGCTATTTGATTTTATAGAAGAATATGAATTACCCCTCTCTACATATATTAACATAATACAATATATAAGTCAAGTACTTTAAAAGCCCTTCGTTTAAGGGCTTTTAAAGTACTTATTCAGTATTAATAATCTCGCAATTTCATGACTTTCTCATTCGATCGGATCTTATCATGCACTTTGGCTTCGATCTGTCGGATACGTTCGCGGGTTACGCCGAACTCCTTCCCTACCTCTTCCAATGTGTGATTGATGCCGTCTTTGAGTCCGTAGCGCATTTCCACAATCTTCTGTTCCTTCGGAGAAAGATCGTTCAAGATTTCTTGGAATTGATCCTGGAGGATTCTCTTCGATGCTTCTCGGTCCGGCGACATGATCTTATCATCAGCGATGAATTCAGATCGAGTCGATTTGTCATCATCAGATCCACCAATTGATTCTTCAAGTGATGCCGTCGTCTGATTGATTTTGTTAATCATGTAAATCTTTTCGACTTCAATTCCCATTTCTGTCGCGATTTCTTCTGGAAGCGGTGTTCGTCCCAAATCCTGTTCAAGTCGTCGAGACACCTGCTTGTACTTAGAAATGGTTTCCACCATATGCACTGGAATTCGAATCGTTCGAGACTGATCCGCAAGAGCTCGCGTAATCGACTGTCGAATCCACCATGTTGCATACGTTGAAAACTTGAATCCCTTCGTCCAATCAAACTTTTCAACCGCCTTGTAAAGACCAATGTTTCCTTCCTGAATAAGGTCAAGCAATGTTAAGTCCGCAGCTCGGTTCGAATACTTCTTTGCAATGGAAACCACCAATCGGAGGTTCGCCTGCGCAAGGAGGTTTCGAGCCTCTTCATCTCCTGCGATGATTTTCTGCGCGAGCTCTCGTTCTTCTGCTGCCTTAATGAGAGGATATTTTCCGATCTCTTTAAGGTACATCTGAACAGAGTCATTTGAAGAAGAGGTTCGGTCGTACCGCTTTCCTGCAAGCTCCGGATCTGGTTCTGGATCCATCGAAAGGAGGCCACCTGTTTCGATGACATCAATGCCGGCATCGCCGAATTTCCCGTAGAGCTCATCAAGGAACATCACGTCTTCTTCTACATCGGGGAATGCCTTCAATACTTCATCGTATGTAAGGAATCGTCGCTTCTTCCCTTTCGTGATAAGGCCGTCAACGCGCTCGTCGATCTGTTCTTTGGTGAGGCCTTTTGCGGGAGCTGCGATCTTTTTTGGCTTCAAAACCTTTGCAGGTTTTTTAGAAACCTGTTTCTTTGCCGCTGGCTTAGAGACTTTTTTCACGATCTTTTTAACGACTTTCTTAGGTGCCGCTTTCTTGATCGGTTTTTTCGCAACAGGCTTTTTGGCAATTTTTTTAATAATTTTTTTCTTTGATGGCATAAGGATTTATTGATTACTTAACTGGCGGATAAGCGCGTCCTTACGACGCAGAAGCTCGTGGATTTTTTGCAATAGTTCCGCGTTCTGCGGATCATGCACCAGCTTCTTATCAAGTTGTTGTTTCTCTTCGTCAATGGTAACCAATTCGTACCGGGTAAGCAAGTCCGCAAGCGTCCGCTCGTAGACGATGAGCGCTTCTGGCAATTCGCCAAGACTGTGCTCTGTCTGGAACTGATACTGCTTCTTTTCATCATCACTGATAGTGGCAATCTTGGCATCAAAGCGTTCATCGGACTTATTTAAGGAAATAAGGATTCCAATGATTCGCTCTTCCAGACTGTCGCCTTTCTTTGTTGATGTTGCGACACGCTCTACTTTTTGAGGCTCATTGCTGTTTCTAAATTTTTCGAATTCTTTGCGTACAGGATCGACACTGCTTGATCCGAACGCATGCGCAATTTCCTGAAGTTTATTATCCAGAATGATTTGCGACGTGATGTGCGATAGTACGGGAAATAATTCTTTTTCAGCAACCGCTGTTTTATTTTCAAGCTCTCCGAAATCTTTCATCTTCTCCAAACGGAATGTGATGAAATCTTTTTTGTGCTCTACGGTTTGTATCCATGCTTCTGGGTTTTCAGCAACCATGTCGGCAGGATCCTTACCGCCTTTCACATCGATCACGAGCACTTTCATGCCGTGCTTGTAGGCAATCATGGCCGTCTTCTGCGCGGCAGCAAGGCCGGCTTTATCAGCATCAAGACATAGCGCGATATTGTTCGTAAACCGCTCGAGCTGTTCCATGTGAAGATCAGTGCTTGCGGTTCCAGAAAGCGCTACGACGTTCGTAATGCCTGCCTGGTGACTCATCACGCAGTCCATTTGGCCTTCGACGACAATGGCAAATCCTTTCGCGTGGATGGCTGTTTTTGCCTTATCGAATCCAAACAGAACAGATGATTTGTGATAGAGGTCTGTTTCGGGACTGTTAATGTACTTTCCTGTCGGCCGAGAGGCTTCTTCGGTTCCCGGCATAATGCGTCCGGTAAATGCGATCACGCGCCCCTGGCTGTCATTGATCGGAAACATGATGCGCTCTCGGAATCGGTCGTACAGTCCTGCCTGCTTGCCTTTGAGACACATTCCTGTGGCCAAGATATCTTCATCGCTGTACTTCTTCCCTTTTAAGTATTCGTACAGCTTTGCCCAATCTTTGGGTGCATATCCGACGCGCCATGCCACCATGGTATCTTTGGTCATCGCGCGCGATTCGAGATACTTCACAACATCAGGACTCGTGCGGAGTCCTACTTCGTAGAACTTTGCTGCGGTATCCATGATTTCGCGCAAAACCGCGAGCTTGCTTGGCTTTTCATTTTTGTATTCATCAAGCGAAACACCCGCTTTCTCGGCGAGCATGCGCAGCGCCTCAATAAACGGGATGTTTTCGATTTCTTCAACGAACTTGAAAATGTCTCCTCCCTTGTGACAACCGAAGCACTTGTAAATGCCAAGCGACGGCGTCACGTGGAAGCTCGGCGTCTTCTCGTGATGAAAAGGACAGCACGCGCGGAAATTATTTCCCGCCTTCTCAAGTTTCACATACGAACCCACCACCGACTCAATCGATAGCTTTGCTCTGATTGTTTCTTTGGCGTTGGTGTTCATAATGATTATTTTTGCTCGCGTGCGACGAATTCGCTGAATTTTTCAATATCTGGCTCAGATCCTAAAATATGAATATTATTTTTATCAAATATTACATATTCATTATATTCATCGTTCAAAACCGAATCATACAACGATGGATTGGCCCACTCATTACCTTGATTCGTAGGATAAAAAGGTTTTTCTACATTAGCGACGGCAGGTACGGTAGTTTTCAGGAAAACGTATCTTTCCATATCCTTCTGTGCCCCTTCTAAATTCTTTCGGAAATAAATTCCTTTGCCCCACGCTAGTTCAACAGTAGGCTCATTGAACTCGTTGAATACCTTTTCACTCTTACTTCCATGCCAGAGGATATTTTTTACTTTACTCTCCGGAAAAACAGTTTCAAGATACTTCTCATACTGTTCAGCTGTTCCAACTTTTTCAAGTTCCGGACATAACCGGAAAACCTCCAGAACATTTTTCATCTGTTCCGAAGGGTTTTTTCCGTGTTCAATTGTAGAAGTTATGAATTCTTTCATAGCGCGATGTTCGGACCCTCTCCACGATAGTGGAGAGGGTGGCTTGCGTCAGCAAGCCGGGTGAGGATAGTGACCGGGTGAGGTTACTCCGCAACAACCTCCTCCCTCACAATATCCTTAAGCGCCGGAACGAATTCGTCAGAAAGACCTGTTCCCGCAGGAATCAAGTTTCCGATCATTACGTTCTCCATGATACCTCGGAGTTCATCTGAACCAGCTTCGATCGCATTGTTTACCAATACTCGCGTCACTCGTTCGAATCCTGCCGCCGACATCCATGACTTCGCTGTAAGAATTACTTCTGAAATACCCTTTAACAATTCCTGTCCCTGAGCTGGAAGTTTTCCTTCTGCCTCAGCGATTCGGTTGTACTTCAAGTATTCTCCCTTCTCGATAATCTGTCCGGTTGTGAACTTCGTATCGTTCGCCTTCTTGATCTGAACTCGAGAGAACATCTGTCGCACGATAATTTCCAAATGCTTTCGAGAAATTGGAGAGGCGTGCAATTCGTATACTCGGTTGATTTCAGCAATGATGTATTCCTGAGCTCGGTCGAATCCTGCAATCGCATACAATTCCTTTGGATCAGCCGCACCATCGGTGAGCAATTCTCCAAGTTTTACCTGCTGACCAACTTTAACGGTAACCGTTCGTCGAGAGTCAACGGGATATTCCTTAGACTTATCAGCATCGCTTTTTCCAGAATCAGACAAGACAACAATGGTCTTCTGTACTCCGTCATTTTTGATTTCGATAACCTGTCCCGCTGTTTCAGAAATAATCGCAGGAATCTTGATTGATCGTGCTTCAAACAATTCGGCAACTCGTGGAAGTCCGGATGTAATGTCTCCTCCGGTTGTTCCTCCGGCGTGCATTGTTCGAAGGGTAAGCTGTGTTCCTGGTTCTCCGATGGCCTGAGCCGCTACGATTCCTACGGCTTCTCCGTATTTCACCATCGCGTTTCGTCCAAGGTCGAGTCCGTAGCACTGCTTGCAAAGTCCATGCAATGTTTCGCAGGTAAGCGGTGATCGAACAACCACTTCCTTGATGCCTGCTGCTTCGATTGCTTTCGCATCTTCCTTGGTAACAAGGTGATTTCGCTTGAACAATACTTTTCCATCGGCATCCTTTACGTTTTCAGCAAGTACTCGTCCATGGATATTCTTTGAAATAGGTCGAACCATTCCATCGATATTTTCATCGCGCACTACCAACCCCTTCTTCGTTTCACAATCTTCGCTGGTGATCATGACATCCTGTCCTACGATCGCAAGTCGTCGTGTCATGTAACCCGCAGTCGCGGTGTTAAGCGCGGTGTCGGTAAGACCCTTTCGTGAACCGTGGTTTGTAATGAAGTATTCAATTGGCGAAAGACCTTCCTTGTAAGAAGCAATAATCGGGAAGTCTACTGGTCGTCCCGTCGTGTTTACGATTACTCCCTTCATGCCTGCCATCTGTCGAAGCTGAGCAATGTTTCCTCGCGCTCCAGAGATGATCTGGTCATGGATAGATTCAGATTCTCCAAGGTGTTTTTCAACCGCCTTTTCCACCTTTCGAGTCACTCCTTCCCAAAGCTCGATCAGCTTGTTGTATCGCTCTTCGTCAGAGATAAGTCCGTCCATGTACTGGTCGATAATTTTCGCTTCGGCAATTCGAGCTTCGGCGATAATCTCCTTCTTCTCTACTGGCACAATCGCGTCATCAAATCCGATGGTTGTTCCAGATTTTGTTGAGAACTTCTGTCCGAATACTTTCGCCGCGTCCAAGATAGCCGGAGTCGCATCGAATCCGTACTTGTTAATCGCCTGGTCAAATACTCCTGACAATACTTTCTTAGTCACTTCTGTGTTAAGGAATGCAAAGTCATCTGGCAACACATGGTTGAACAAAATTCGTCCTACGGTTGTTTCGAAAACTTTTCCTTCAAATCCTGCATACTTCGCAGATCCTTCCTTTGGAGCGACGTAAATTTTTGCACGAACATCAACGACGTTGTGATCGTACGCAAGAATCGCTTCCTGAGGATTTGCAAACATTTTTCCTTCTCCTAGAGCTCCTGGAATAATTTTTGTTACCCAATAACACCCCAGAGCAATATCCTGTGCTGGCTGGTTGATTGGATCTCCTGACTGAGGCTTGAGCAAGTTCTTGTTTGAAGCCATAAGTTCCCGCGCTTCAATCTGAGCCTCCTCTGACAATGGCAAGTGAACCGCCATCTGGTCTCCGTCGAAGTCGGCGTTGAACGCGTTACATACCATTGGGTGAACCTGGATCGCCTTACCTTCGATAAGTACTGGGTTGAATGCCTGGATAGACAATCGGTGAAGCGTTGGCGCTCGGTTAAGAAGCACGAACTTTCCTTTGATTACTTCTTCGAGGATTTCCCATACTTCTGGTGCTCCTTCTTCAATCAATTTTCCTGCTCCTCGGATGTTGTACGCCATATCTCGCTTCAAGATTTTTGAAATGACGAATGGTCGGAACAATTCAAGAGCCATGAACTTTGGAAGTCCGCACTGATTAAGTTTAAGTGAAGGACCTACCACAATCACAGATCGTCCAGAGTAGTCTACTCGTTTTCCGAGAAGGTTTGCTCGAAGAATACCCTGCTTACCCTTCAATGAGTCAGCAAGTGATTTCAACTGTCGTCGCTGTGCCTGTGACATCGCAACTGAACCTGAGTGCTTTCGAATGGTGTTGTCGATCAATGAGTCAACGGCTTCCTGAAGAATTCGTTTTTCGTTTCGCAAGATTACATCCGGCGCTCCGATTTCTTTCAACTTCTTAAGTCGGTTGTTTCGGTTGATCACTCGTCGGTAAAGATCGTTTACGTCTGATGTTGCATGTCGCCCACCTTCAAGAGCAACCATTGGTCGCAAGTTTGGAGGGATTACAGGAATCGCAGTCAAGAACATCCATTCGGGACGCTGGTTTGACGCAATCAATGCTCGGATCATGTGCAATCGCTTTTCAAGCTTTTCCTTTGACGCAGGATCTTTCTCCAACATTTTTTCAATGTCAGCTGCCATCTTGTGAAGGTCAAGTTTCTTGAATACTTCGTACACCGCTTCTGCTCCGATTGATGCTTCGAACACAGTTGAAAACTTCATTGAGAACTTGTGGTACTCAACTTCTGTAAGGATTCGTAGCGGAACCAAATCGATCAAATCTTTTTTGGTAGCCGTAAACAATTCTTTCAACTTATCTTTTTCTGCGTCAGTATCCAATGTCTTCATTCGGATCTTGTATTCATTATCAAGTTCCTTAAGGATTCGATCCTTTTCAGACTGATGGATTTCGGTAACGATGTACCCTGCGAAGTAAATTACTTTTTCAAGCTGATTGATCGCAATTCCAAGAAGCATCGCCATTCGTGATGGGATTCCTCGCAAAAACCAGATGTGTGCAACGGGTGACGCAAGTTCGATGTGACCCATTCGTTCACGTCGAACGATGGCCTTGGTAACTTCCACTCCACATTTTTCACAGACGATTCCCGCGTAGCGGATTCGCTTGTATTTTCCACAGTAACATTCGTAATCCTTTTCAGGACCGAATACTTTTTCGTCGAAGAGACCTCCTCGCTCTGATCGGCCGGTTCGGTAGTTGATGGTTTCCGGCTTCTGCACTTCTCCGTATGACCACTCTCGAATACGCTCCGGTGACGCAAGCGTAAGTGAAATGGTATCCGGATTAAACATCGTTGTATCTTTATTGTTGTTGTCCATAGTGATAGTAAGTAGAGATTAAAGCGCTGCGTCTTCGTACGTCTCGTTGTAATTTTTCTTCGACCCTTCGAGCTTCACGTCGAGTGAAAGTCCTCGCAAGTAGTTAAGCATTACCTTAAATGATGCTGGAGTATTTGGACCCTTGATATGGTCACCTTTGATGATCGCATCGAATGTCGCGGTTCGTCCGATAATGTCGTCTGACTTAACGGTAAGCATTTCTCGCAACGTGTGCGCTGCTCCGTAACCTTCGAGTGCCCACACTTCCATTTCTCCGAATCGCTGTCCTCCTGACTGCGACTTTCCTCCGAGAGGCTGCTGGGTAATAAGAGAGTAAGGACCAACTGATCGGGCATGCATCTTGTCTTCCACCATGTGCGAAAGTTTCAAGATATACATGTATCCAACCGCTACGTCCTGATCAAATGATTCTCCGGTTCGTCCGTCAAACAATTTTACTTTTCCTGATGCGGCAAATCCTGCCTTCTCAAGTTCAGCTTTGATTTCATCGGGTGATGCAGCTCCGAATGGTGGAACGATGGCCTGGTATCCAAGCGTATTTGCCGCAAGTCCCAAGTGCATTTCCAAAATCTGTCCGAGGTTCATACGAGACGATACTCCGAGTGATGTAAGTACTACGTCTACTGGTGTTCCATCTGCCATGTATGGCATGTCTTCTTCTGGCAAGATAACTGAGATTACTCCCTTGTTTCCGTGTCGTCCCGCAAGTTTGTCTCCTACCTGCACGTTTCGAAGCTGTGCCACTTCCACGAAGATTCGTTTGATGACTCCTGAGTCAAGTTCATGTCCCGCTTCTCGAGACTGTACCTTGATACCCACGATTCGTCCCTTTCGTCCGTGTTCCATTCGCATTGAAGTATCCTTCACGTCTCGTGCTTTTTCTCCGAAGATTGATCGCAAGAGTCGTTCTTCTGGTGTAAGTTCTGTTTCTCCCTTTGGAGTGATCTTTCCAACCAAAATGTCTCCTTCTCGAACTTCTGCTCCGATGCGGATAATTCCTTCTTCATCAAGGTCTTTCAATTTTCCTTCTCCGATGTTTGGAATATCATGCGTTGTCATTTCCTCTCCGAGTTTTGTATCTCGAACCACGCATTCGTATTCATCGATGTGGATTGAACTGAAGATACTGTTCTTCACAAGTCGCTCTGAAATAATAATCGCGTCTTCGAAGTTCGCTCCGTTCCAACACATAAATGCCACCAGCACGTTCTGCCCAAGTGCCAACTGTCCGTTTTCTGTTGCTGATGCGTCAGCCAATACCTGGCCTTTTTTCACAACATCACCAACTCGAACGATTGGTCGGTTGTGGTAAATGGTTCCCTTGTTTGTACGTGTAAAGAGCGCAAATGGATACTGCTTTGTTTTTCCATTTGATGCTTTTACTTCAATAGACTGTCCGTCAGCTACGGTTACGGTTCCGTCTTCTGTTGCGATAATTAATCGTCCAGAGTCAAACGCCGCTCGGTCTTCCATTCCCGTTGCTACCAATGGTGCCATTGGTACGATGCAAGGCATTGCCTGCTTCTGCATGTTTGATCCCATGAGGGTTCGTTTCGCGTCATCGTGTTCCAAAAATGGAATCATTGAAGAACCAACTGAGTACGCTTGGTTTGGCGCCACGTCGATATAATCTACTTCTTCTTTTCGCACCATACCTGGCGCTGTTTTTACTCGGGCTTCTACCAAGTCTTCCAAGATTTTTCCATCCTTGTCATGCAAAAGTCCAGCATGCGCAATAGTGTACTTTTCTTCTTCCTGCGCGTTCATGTACGTGATTTCTCCCGTAATCTTTCCCTTGGTCACCTTGATGTAAGGAGTCTCAATCATTCCGAAATTGTTCACGCGAGCAAACAATGACATGTGAAGGATAAGTCCGATGTTTGGACCTTCCGGGGTGTGGATTGGACACAATCGTCCGTAGTGAGATGTGTGTACGTCTCGCACTTCGAAACCAGCTCGTTCTCGGGTAAGTCCTCCGGGTCCAAGTGCTGAAAGGATTCGCAAGTGTTCGATTTCTGCCAATGGGTTTTCCTGGTCGTGGAACTGCGAAAGCTGGTTCGTTGAAAAGAATCCCTTGATAAGAGCCTGCAAAGGTCGCTGGTTCAATACCTGGATTGGCAATGTTGTCTCAGTGTCGATCGTAGACATTCGATCCTGCACGTTTCTGCGGATTCGAAGCATACCTACTGATACTTCTCGCAAAAGCAATTCTCCTACGAATCGTACTCGTCGTGATCCGAGGTGGTCGATGTCGTCTGCTTTTGATTTTGGTGTACTGTTGAGTTCTGCTACTCGTTCAATAATGGTCACCAAGTCATCAACAAGAAGCGTCATTACTGACAATGACTCTTCGTCCATCTTCTTTCCGAATCGCTTGTTGAAGGTATATCGTCCTACTTCTGACAAGTCATATCGTTCCTTGCTCAAAATTGAGTCAACGAATTCTTTTGCGTTGTCTGCTGACGCAATTTCTCCGTCTCGCAATTTTCGGTAGATTTCTACATAGGCTTCATTGGTGCTTTTTGCAGGATCTTTTGCAAGTGAAGACACGATGTAGCTGTGCGCCACTTCGTTCTTAAATAGTTTTAAAATTTTCTCATCGTTTTCGACTCCTAATACTCGAAGAAGCGATGTTACGGCGAACTTTCGCTTCTTATCGATTCGAACGTACATTACGTTGTCTGATTCGGATTCAAGTTCAAGCCACGCTCCTCGCGCAGGAATGATTTTCGCTCCGAAGAATCGGCCTTTCTTGGTCTGTCGGTCGATGAATGATACTCCGGCGCTTCGTGCAAGCTGTGGAACAACTACTCGTTCTACACCGTTGATCACGAATGTTCCGTGAGGTGTCATGAGAGGAATTTCAGAAAGGAAAATTTCCTGTTCTTTTTCTACTCCTAATACTTTGTTTTTAAGTTTTACTCGAGCTTTGACTTCGGCTTCATACGTAAGCTTGTTAGCTTTTGCATGATGCTCGTCAAAGTCGGGAGCGTTAACAGTTAGAGATAAGATAGACAACTCGAACTTCTTTTCAGAATAATCCTTCATCGGAGAAAACGCCTTGATAGTCGAGGCGAGGTCAGTTTCGAGGAATTTCTTGTATGAGGCTAGTTGGTTTTCGACCAGGTGTGGAATGGGAGCAAGCGGATTTCGGAACTTTGAGAACGTTTTTCGTTCTCGCGGTCCTGAAACGCTCACTTTTTCACGAGCAGATTTCGTGGTTTTTTGTGCCATAACAGCGAAAATGGGCCATAGATTATAGGTCTACGGCCAAATTAAGAACCTAGTAAAGAGACGCGTCTCTGTAACCCAACCGGTACTCAATCGATACAGTGGGTATAATATATACTAGAAAGTTGTGTTTGGCAAGTTTTAGTTGAATAATAAAAACAGTCTCAACGAGACTGTTTTTATTATTTTAAATTTTGTAAACCGGTGCCCCTGGCGCATTCCGCTTTACCCAATTTAGAGATAATTCCGCATTGGAAAGTGAAGAATATCCTTCACTCCAGCATACGATTTCTCCATTAGCACCCTTTAGACGCCAGTGATGGAAACCGTCCTTTCCTACGTACAATTCAAATTTAGGCATAAAATTACTGAAAATCATCCAAAAACATTTTCCCCAGTTCCTTACAATACTCCTTGTATAAATACACTACTAACTATATACTTACACTACCGGTGGGAGCTCTGAAATTCAGGGCTTTTGCTTTGTCTTAAATTTTTCATAATGAACGACTATTTACTAGTAATCCCCTAAGGGGGTTGGGCTATTTTAGTAATTTCCCAACCTGCTTATATTGTATCTGAAATCTCATTGTTTTGTAAAGGTTATTTAGGAAAATATTTGACTTTTGATACAAAAAATGTCCCTTGTAAAATGGGGGACATTTTAATGTATATTTTAAAGCGTTTTTTAGTACTTATCCACAAATAATTTTTTGCAAGTTAGTTATACACATTCAAATAAATCGAGTAATTATACCAGTATTCCCACGCAAAACGTACCACCAGTGACTATATTCGGTATAGTTGATCCTTTGTTTTCAGTTGAGAACTTAACACCGATTAAGATGCGTAAACTTTATCGCTGCCAGTAAAATCGACTGAGTAGCTCATGGTTTTTGAAATATGAACAAATGCTCATGCATAATTAAGAGAAAATTTGCTTCCTTTGACTTGTTTACCCAAAATCCAGTCGCTTTGCAATTAAACTGTCGTTTGATAATATCCTCTTTTAATTGAAATCCTGCATCAAGGAATTTCTGCATTACTTTATAAGCTAGAGGCTGGTACATTTTGTTTCTTCGCGTATCTCCTATTAGAATTGCACAAAACTTCCCGGGTTTTAAAACTCGGTAAAGCTCACCTGCCACCTTTCCCATTTCGTCTGCAAACTTATCAATACTATGAATCCCAGAAATGTCCTCAGGGATTTTTCCTTCGCTATATTTAATAATATCCGCATATGGTGGATGAGTAAGAATGAAATCAATACTATCAGGCTGGGCTTTTTTCAAGTCTCGGGCATCTCGTTTCAAAACTTTCTGCCAAGACTTATTGTCAACCTTAAATTTCAAAGACTTCTTTGTTCTTTCAAGCGCCAAATCGTTTACATCGGAACAGATAACATTTCTGTTTAATATTTTTGCCTCAATAGCTGTTGTACCTCCACCAATCATTGGATCAAGCAAAATATCACCTTCTTTTGAGTACCTTAAAATCAAGTTACGAACAACTTCTGGTGCCCAGTTCCCTCGCCAGTCAGACTTATGGGTTGCCCAATTTCCTCTACGAGGAAAAGCCCATACAGTGGTGCATTCTAGGTCGAATTCTTCTGGGTGAAGTTTTAGTTCGTTAGTTTTTGCCATTATTTAAACTTGATAAATCTAATTCAGAAACCACATTATTATTTGTATAGTTCTTTTTAAAATAGAATGCACGTCGCCTTACTTTTGTAACCCCACCATTTCCATCAGGAGCATCAGTTTTGTCTTGATTATTCTTTCCTTTAGTTTTTGGTTCTATGTAAGTTCCCATAGAGCATGACAATTTATCTCCATCTCCTCGAATGATATAAGACTGGATTAGTTCCCAGTCTTGCCTAAAAATCTGTTGTTTATCATTATTAGGCGCATCGATAAACCAGTCTAATAAGAGGTAGTTATCCTGAGAGCTATTCTTCTTAGTTTTTACATCACGAGGAACACCATAAACTATCCAGAATATCGTTTCAATTTTATTTCTAATTTTTGCAGTTTCCCAAGTTTCTTTTGCAACATCCATAAAGTTAATCATTTTTATCTGGGTAGGCTCTTTAACTTTGAGATTATGGAGCTGTAATGGTAGTACTTTTATTTCTACGTTTAGGTCTTCAAGATCTGCCATAGGGCTACCATTATTAGTAAGACCGAGAAGGTTTTCTAATATCAAACCCGACGCTCCTTTTTTAAAATGAGAATGATTAGGAATACCTAAATCGGTCAATATTTGACCTATGGTTTTACCTTTATTTGCTTCAATAATATCAATATATTTTTGAAGCGCTTTTAGTTTTTTACTTGATATCATATATTTTAAAACGGGATATCGTGCGGATCGAATTCATTGATTGTAGGCATTGGCTTCTTGATAATCCAACCCGAATTCTTATCTAGTCCATATTTTATTAAATAGCCACTTTTTAGGTCTTCAGAATTAAGATCGAAGAAATATTTGTTTGGTTCAGCTAAGATTACGAGTTCTGCTAAAGATATATTATGATTATAAATAAATTTGTAAATAAGATCCGTGCCCGCATTTACGGCCCATTGATCAGTATGTCTGATATTAGATATATTATTATTTAAAAATTTTATATTTAATACGAGATTGTTAATATGATCATGGATTTCTTTTTGTTTTGTAATATCGCCGCTAGGAAACCATTTTTTTGCCACTACATCAACTACATTCTCACTAGAAGTTTTTGTTTCCTTTGCAATACTGGAACTAAATAAGAACTGTATTATGTCAGCAGAATTTTTTGCTAATTCTTGGTAAGATAAATCAGATGTAAAACTATAGTTTTTTGCAAATAATCTTTTTAAAACATTGTTTTTTATTAGTGCATAGTTTGAGTGAATACTTGGTGCTTTTTGTTCAATTATAAAATCATGAATTGTATAGCGACTATTGCTTTCTATAAAAATCTCTTCAAATCTCGCTCGAATACCTTCTCTTTTATCTTCCTTACTAAATAAGATGATTATCTCAATAAGGTCAAATAAATAATAATCATTATCTGATTTCAAAACATTTTTTTCGGTATCAAAATAACTACATATGTCATAACCTAGCTCTCGAGTAGAAAAATCACTCAAAGTTTTTTTATGAATTCTCCATTGATTTTTTTCCTCATCTTGCACTAGTATAAAATGCTCCAAAAAACCAGGTGATGATGATATATATTTAATCTGTTCAAGAATCATTCTTCTCGGCGCATCTTCATGAAAAATCTGTGCATCGTCATCGGAGTAAGGACTATTTCTTTTTGAAAAGAGTTGCATATTAGTAATTAGTCACAACAACCTCTAATATTTTTCCTCGACCACTTCCTTTCGAATTAATCGCCCTCCCTGCCTCAACTTTATGAATGTGAATTTTTTTATCTTTAATCTCAGAATAAATCTTATTAATAAATGGAGCATCGGAGTTCGAAAGCATCACAAGGCAACCTCTTTTATGAAGCTCTACAAAAATATCTCTTAATTCAATTTGTTCCTTGTCTAGGAAAGCGTCTTTGGTATAAGAAGTAAATGATGCAGTTTTGCTCATTGGATAATAAGGCGGATCAAAATAAATAAAGTCTCCTTTCTTTGCCTTTCTCAAAACTTCTTTATAGTCCTGGTGTTTTATTGTTACATTTTTTAAGGCCTTAGAAACTCGTTCTAAATTAACCTCATCACAAATAAGCGGGTTTTTATTTTGCCCAAAAGGAACATTAAAACCACCTGCCTTGTTTACTCGATACAAACCATTAAAACATGTCCTGTTAAGGTAAATAAATCGTGATGCAATTTCTACATCAGAAAGCTTTGAAACATCCTGGGCTCGGATTTTTAAGAAATATTCCTTGTTTACCTTATGTTTCTTGAGAGACTTAACAAGTGATTCAACATCATTTTTAATAACATTATATGTCGTCACCAACTCATTGTTCATATCAGACAAAACTGCATGCTTAGGCAAAAGATCAAAGAAAACTGCTCCACCTCCTACGAATGGTTCGAAATAAGTATTTTTTGTAGAATCAAATAGTTCAGGTGGAAATAAATTTCTTAATCGAAACTGAGTTAAAAGCTGTCGCTTCCCACCTACCCACTTTACGAAAGGCTTTGCTTTATCAGCAATAATTTTTTCAGCTTCTTTAAACCAATTATTCTTACTTAAAACACGAGAAATAACCGTCTGCGCATAAATATTATTTATGGCAAATTTTTCTTCAATTAAATGAACCTTTTTTAGATTCTTACTATTCATACCCTCATTTTCGCATAACGATCCTTGGATAGCAACTTGACACTACTATAGTGCTTTAGAAAAAATTTATCTTAGCAAAAACCCTCGAATATCGAGGACTGCTCCCTTAAACCATCCTTGACCCCTCACC
>CAZVLM010000009.1:28040-30315 GCA_964628065.1 uncultured Candidatus Saccharibacteria bacterium | reverse complement strand
AATTAAAGGCCAGTCACATACAATGTGCTGGCCTTTTTGTTGTAACAAAAGCGTTTTTGGTTTTATACCGCAACTTCTGCGTTAATACCCTCATGGCATTGATAATTTAGTAATTCGAAATCTTCATACTCAAATTCGTCAATGTCTTGGCCGCGATTTTTGATTTTCATCGTAGGATACGGAAATGGCTTACGCGAAAGCTGCAGAACAGCCTGGTCGAAATGGTTGCTGTAGATGTGTAAATCACCGTAATCGTGAATGAACGTTCCCGCCTTCATGGCTACTACCTGCGCAATCATCATAAGCAACAGCGAATATGAGGCGATATTAAAAGGTACACCAAGGAAAATATCACAGCTACGCTGGTACAGCTGCAGATCCAACTTAAAAGCAGGGGCATTAACTTCATCAAGAGCTTCATCTGTCATATTCCTATCAAAAGCTCCTTCCCCCGACTGGATCTTTTTCCAATGATCCCTGCGCTCTTCTAACGACATCAGCATCGTATGCAGTTGAAAAAAAGCATGGCACGGTGGCAAAGCCATAGCCGGCACATCAGTTGGATTCCACGCAGTCACTATAGCTCTCCGACTCATAATCCCGGTTTCAACCTGTTTTTTAAGTTGAACAATGAGATTTTTTACCTGGTCGATAGAACTTTTCGTCGTCTCCCACTTTCTCCACTGCTTGCCATACACCGGTCCGAGGTCGCCCCATTTTTTGGCAAAATCGTCATCTCCGGCAATTTTCTTAGCAAACGCCTTGATGTCTTCACCTGCAAATTCTGGTGAGCCTTTGTACTTTTCATAGGGCCAATCATCCCATATTCTCACGCCGTTCTTGCATAAGTACTGGATATTTGTATCCCCTTTTAGAAGCCATAGCAGCTCATGAATCACTGCTTTTGTATAGATTTTCTTTGTTGTTATCAAAGGAAATCCGTTGTCTAAATCAAACCGTTCTTGGTAACCATGAACCCCGGTAGTACCTACTTCGGTGCGATCAGTCTTTGGTCCGCCTTTTCTAAGTACATGTTCGAGCATGGTTTCGTATCCATAAAACTTAACTCTGTCTGAAGCGGAAATATCAGGCATACTCAACTTACCCAACGCTTCCTGCTGGCCTCTTAAAACCCTTTCTGCTTCTGCGCGTAATTGTGAAGTATTCATTATTCATTATTTTAAGTGAAAAAATAGTTCTCTTTAATAATACGCCCGCGCACATGCCAAAGTCAAAGTTGACACTCTCTCCTAAAAGACCTACACTGCACTTGAACTTAAACTAGTAACTATGAACAACCAAATAATATCAGCCATCGCAAGGATGCAGCTACCCGACCGCGGTATAGGCTTCCAGGGCAAGCTCCTTTCCAGACTTCCTGAAGACATGCAATTTTTTACGGAGATTACCACCGTGGGAGGTAGGGATAAAAATGCCATCATTATGGGACGAGCTACCTTGGACTCTATACCTAAAAAATTCAAACCACTTCCTGATCGCACAAACATTATTGTAAGCAAAAACTGGCTTCAAATTATGGCCGAGTGTCCTGGAACGTATGGTTTTGATAGTCCTGAAAAAGCACTAGGATTCGCAAAAGAATACTTTGAGAATATCTGGATCGGAGGAGGAGCTGAAATTTATAAAGCCCTTTTGCATGAATGCCAAAGACTTTACATAACAGAAACCCCTTACGAAAAAGAAGCTGACCGCTTCTTCCCCGATTTTAAGAATCAATTCGAAATGAAGGAAGTTTTGCAGGAAGGCGCCGGCTATGTTATCAAACTTTACGAAAGAAAATAACCAAACAAAAAGCCTCTCAATTATTAGGGAGGCTTTTTTGCTGACACTTATTTAATGTCGATTCCCATTGATCGTGCAGAACCTGCAACGATTTTCTTGGCAGCTTCGATGTCTCGCGCGTTCAAGTCAGGAAGTTTGATAGCGGCAATTTCTTCAAGCTGAGCTTTTGTAATTGATCCCGCTTTCACTTTCGCGTTTGTTCCAGAACCCTTTGCAACCTTCGCGTACTTCTTAAGAAGCGCTGATGTTGGAGGAGTTTTGATAACGAACTCGAATGATCGGTCGTCGTATACGTTCATTGCAACGGATACCATTTCTCCCATGTTTTCTCGCGTTGCCGCGTTGAACTGGTTTACGAATTCTCCGATGTTTACTCCAGCCTGTCCAAGTACTGGTCCAAGTGGTGGAGCAGGAGTTGCCTTACCTCCAGGAATCTGGAGCTTAAGGGCTTTCATTAGTTTCTTTGCCATAA
>CAZVLM010000009.1:13089-27940 GCA_964628065.1 uncultured Candidatus Saccharibacteria bacterium | reverse complement strand
GCAGGGCCCTTAAAATATTAAAAATTTGTTTTCTCAACCATCGAGTCACTATCCATAAAATAGTAGAAAAGGTGAAAATTATCGCTTGTATCTCTTGCGAGCCACACATCATAGTAGTTACCTTTTCCCGCGGAAGCAAATACCCGGTCGGCTGTTACATATTTTTCATCTTCCAGTATTTTTGCTGAGACAGAGATTTTGCACGAACTTAATATGCAAAAACTTAATATTACTAATACTATTTTTTTCATTATTCAAGTTTTAATTCACCACTTATATAGCATATAAAAAGTAACCCATCAAGAGTTACTTTTATCGATTACATCTTCCTTACCTGCGCGAAATCAAGCTCGAAGGGCGTTTCTCGCCCGAACATGTTGACGAGGACTTTTACCTTTCCTCGTTCTGTATCGACTTCTGAAACCGTTCCTTCGAAATCCTTGAATGGACCTTCGTTTACGATGATAAGATCGCCTGCTGCCACCTGAATGGTGTGCTTCATATCGTTCTTACTCATGCGTCCCATGATGGCATCAATTTCAGCCTGAGACATCGGCACTGGCGTTGTTCCCGCTCCTACGAATCCCGTTACTCGCGGAGTGTTTCGCACTACGTACCACGAATCGTCCGTTACGATCATGTCCACCAGGACGTATCCTGGATAGAATTTTTCATCCACCTCCTGTCGCTTTCCGTTCTTTACCTTAACTACTTTTTCTGTAGGAACAAGTACGTTGAAGATCTTGTCCTGCATTCCGAGTGATTCCACTCGCTGTTTCAAGTTTCGCTCTACTGCGTTTTCATATCCGGCATACGTATGAATCGCATACCAATGACGGTCCTGGAGTTCTTGTCGTGCCATAGATAATAATTAGCCGATGATTGCCTTCAAAATTGCGGCAAAAATAGCATCAAGTAAGCCTAAGTAATATCCGACCAAAAGGGCGATTGCAATAACGATTCCTGCCAATCCAAAAGCTTCTCCGGCAGATGGCCAGACAATCTTTGAAAATTCTGTCGTAAGTCCTGTAAAAAATGATTTCATAATAAGTGTAAAAGCAAGTTTAAATAAGTTAAAAAATAAGCTTTTTTAAAAGCCCTTGCGGGGCTTCATAAAAATAGAATAGCTTATTTTTTCTTGGAAGTCAAACCTTTCCCTTTTGCGCAATTGGCGCAAATGCAGCCATGCGGGCGGATAAACTCATCGAACATTTCAATACCGTAATCGTAAAATAGCTCTTCCCCTTCCGCGATATTCTTCTTAGAAAGAATCCAGATGCGACCATTTTTGATTTCAGCCTCACAGTTCGCCGACGAACCGCAGGCGTGATTAATATATCGAGCCGTATTCTTTCGAGATTTACCGTCGATCGTCCATCGAGAATTAATTTCGAAAAGATACATCCCTCCCCGCTTGTTCGCTTCGTCTACGGTTACTTTTTCTCCGATGTATTCAATAACCTTTACGCCTTTCTTGATTGGTTCGCCTGCAAACAGGCCAAGTCCTGCTGCGGACTTCTTAACATCTAACTTATACGCCGTGTCTTGTGATTTCATGAGACTTATCATACAGGAAATTTATTTTAAGTAAAAGATTCAGTTTCCTTTATTTGCTTTCCTTGCTTGTCCAGCATAGAAATCGGCAGCCTGGATCATAGGAGTCTTCATGCTGTTAGCGAATTTCAAAACCACCCTGGAGAACTTTTTTCTAACAATAGGCTCATATAGTTTTCTGAAGTAAGTATTTTCAGAGCCGTCGATGAAAACTTTAATTTTCTGATTCTCATCAATGGAAATATTTGAAATGAGTTCTTGAAAGACTCGTCTTAGTAGACCTTCTCCGTAATAGCGCCTTGTCTTTTTAATACATACGGAGAAACTTTCAATTTCTAAATCCTTAAGAAAATTCTTTGTCTGAGAGACTTCCCTAGATGACATTTTTGAAAATTTTAACTCCTTTTTTCTAAGTTTAAAGCAGAACTTTTTTATCTTCCAACTTACATCTTCAAGATTTTCCGCATGACAAACACAGGCAGCCATAGCAAAGTCCACTGAAGAGCCAATCTCATACATTTCTCCAAAATCTCCTGATTCGTCGATAAAAATATAAATCATCGGCTCTTATCATCGCATGCAATAAATCAAGAAACACGTAAGGAAATCTAAAGAAACAATAAAGGTCATTTCTTGCACAAGAAAACACTTGTGCTATACTTTCGCTACCGAGTTGCCCATCTGACAAGCGTCTTGCAATGATAGGCCTTCCCGAAAGGGGTAGGATGGGACTTACGGCAAGAAGTTCTGATTTCAGGGCTTTTTGTTTTGAACTATTTTAAGTAAAAGAAAACAGCCCGTTCGGCTGTCTTCTTAATGAGTATGACTATGCCCATGCTCCAGTTCGTCGACCGTCATCTTCTTTCCCTTGAAGTCGCGCATGAAAATAACAGCAAGAATTGTCGTGATCGGAACCGTCAAAATAAGACCAATTGAGCCAAGAATCGTTCGCATGATTTCCGAAGCAAATAACTCCATATTAATTAAATGCCCTATTCCTGCACTCGAGGTGGCAAAATATAGAACTGAAGGGAGCGCAACGCCAACATATGCCAACACCAATGTGTTTACTAATGCGCCCACATGCTCCTTTCCTACACGGATCGCACTTGAGAATATTTCAGCTTTCGAAAGATGCGAAGCAACTCCGTACAGCTCGCGGACGACCGCAACCTGTGTAATTGAAATATCGTCGAGCACTCCGAGCATTCCGATCATAATACTTGCCAGGTAAAGCCCCACGAAATCAAGCGTTCCACCCGTATTAAAATTCAGATAAACAGCCTCATGCGATGCAAATCCTGTCATGTGTGTCATCCCAGTGGCAAGCCATGCCAAAAGACCGGTAATAACCACCGCTCCCACTGTTCCCGAAAAGGCAATCAATGATTTACGATTAAATCCATGGGTAAAGAAAATTGCAAAGAATAATATTATCGCAGAAACTCCTGTACTTACCAAAACAGGAGAATACCCTTTCAATAAAAGCGGAATGAGCACAAAGAAAATAATAAGGATGCTTACCCCCAAAGACACAAGCGATCTTACTCCCTGCATTTTTCCAAACCCTATCACTAACAATACAAATAGTACGAAAAATACCATCATTGGCGGGCGACGCTCAAAGTCAGACACTCCGTATACCACCCTACCGTCTGTAGTGTTTGTCACCCGCAAGATAAGTCGTGATCCTTCCTTCATTTTTGCGTAATCATTATCCAATTGAACAGTGTCTCCCTTTTGTGAACCTTTGAGTATTTTAACCTTCATTGTTTGCACGAGAAATTCAGCATCCGACGTTGGAAGTGTTTCCATTCTCTCACTTGTGATTTCTACGACTCGCGCAGGTACCAGTTCTTCTTTACTAGTAACAAGCTCTTGAGCTGAGACCACTCCTGCAATACCACCAAGCAGTACTACCCCAAGTAATAGTTTTTTCATGATTTTCATTATTGTATTTTAGCATAACAAAAGCACCTTTTCGGCGCTTTTGTTACCATTTACAATTGGTTTACCTTAAACTTATTCAAGATTTCCTGTTCAATTTCAGCTCTGTCGCGACCATATTTTAAGTATGACAGTTGTTTGACTGCATCAAGCTGGTCAGGGTTTCCTTTCGGCGCATATCCATCATAGATGGTATTCATGTTAAATGACGCGGCCGGCCGTCCGTCTACCAGCATGGTGGTAATTGCTTGAGCATTATCAAGTTTCAAAATATCATCCTTCGTGAACTGCGGCTTAATACGGGGTTCAACAAATTTCGCATCCTCGTCGTTGATACGGAAGAAGGCCATCGATCCAACGTTTCCAAATACAGCACCCTTGATGTCCTCGCGCAATTGTCCCAAGTATTGGTGCGTCATGTTCAAAGACAATTTGTACTTTCGCGCCTCCGAAAGAATGGCCGCAATCGAATCTGTTACTATGTTCTGGAATTCATCCATATATACGTAGAACGGCGGGAACTGACTAAGATTCGGAGAGTCGGCTCGTGACATTGCCGCCATTTGAAGTTTTCCAATCATGATAAGTCCTAGCAGGTTCGCATTTTTCTCTCCCAGCAACCCCTTTGAAAGATTTACCAAGAGAATCTTTTTATTATCCATCACCTCACGGAAATTAAACGCGGACTTTTCCTGTAGCACAATCGGTCGCATGAAGTCGTTAGAAATGAAGTCGTCAAACTTTCCTGAAATGTATGGAACAAAGTTTTCAAGCCCCTGATCTCCTGTTGTTTTTTCTGCGGCCTTCCAGAATTCAATTACCAACGGGTCCTTACACTTTGATATTTTCATATCTCGGAATTTTTTATCCTGGAGCACACGAGTAATTTCCATAAGGGTGTTTCCTGATTCGGGATCAGACATCACGAGGAGCGCCGAGTTACGGAAGTACTGCCCAAACATCGCACCCCCCTGCGCTTTCATGTCGAACAATTTATCGAAGATTCCCAAGAGTTCTGAAATCACGAGCGACTTCTGCTGTGGCCGAGTTATATCGTATTCAAGCATATTAAGTCCCATCGGCCGATCAACGTACGAAGGATCGAAGTAGATCACGTCGTCCATGCGATGCGGCGGAATATTCTTAAGAATATCCTGAATGTCCGTTCCATGCGGGTCGATATAGCAGCATCCGTCGCCGTTATTGATATCCTGGATGATCATCTTTAAAAACATCTGCGTCTTACCCACTCCGGTTTGTCCAATAGTATAAAAATGTCGCAATCGATCTGCTGGTGCAAAATGAATAGGCGTAAGTTTTCCTCGGAATTCGTTGTATCCCAAGAGGATTCCCTGGTCTCCCATGGTCTGCGGCGCAGGCGCTGATCCTGATTTTGACTGTTTCAAATGCGGTGAGTCGATCGTAGACGCTGGGAAATGGAAGATGGTTGCCAACTCATGAAAGTTTAAATGAAATAGGTGATCCTTTGTCATTACGCGGTACGCATAATTATGGAAAAATTCCATGAGCTCTTTCTGGGGTACTGCCTTAAACTGAATACTATTCCCTGCAGTATTGCCGTACTGATAAAACGCCGACTCAAGGTCACGAACAATACTTTCTGCTCGCTCCTGGTTTTCAGCTGATGCAATAATGCGAATATTGCTTTCAATAATCGTTGATTTTAATTTTTCGGCGATACTTGTGGTTGCAACCTCATCTACGTACTTAACTTGATTTTCATCTTTATCATCTTTTTTCTTTTCTTCTGAAAAAAGGGATAAAGCTGTTTTGCCAAAGCCTTTCAATTCATGCAAAATTGGATTTTCCATTTCGTAGGCAATGTCTTTGAACTTGTCCCCTTTTCGCAACCGATCCAGCACCTTTCCATACTCCTTAATATATTTATCTCCTGTTGGGCGAACAGTAAACTGGATAGACGCTCCTTCTCCTGTTTTTTTCAATTTAGAGAACGTGTTAAGCAACAGATCAATAGGATCGGTATCAAATTGATCATATGTTTTAATAGTCAACATATCTGATGTTGACGCTTTTGCGTACGAACCAGCTGCTCCTCCTGTTACATTGAAGATATTATAGTCATTTGTAATCTCTTCAAGCTTCGCGTCAGCATACAATCCTAGCACAACTTTTTCGAATAGATCTGAGCGATTTCGAGGAACGCACACATAGAAAACAACTTGGTCGTTATCGTTTGAAAGTGCAATTTCAAGGGTGTACCAGTTACGGTCGGGATTGTCTGCAGGTCCAATCGCCTGCATGCCCGCATAAAACTGCTCCATTAAATTCGTAAGCTCTTTGAAGCTTTTTGTTTTTCCTTCTTCAGGGCGCGGAAGCGTCACTTCGAAAAGTCGCACATCAATTTCCTTGAACATTTCAGTGTCTTTTTTAAGTCCTGGAATCTCATGATATGCCGCAAGATACTGCACGAGGAATCGATAAAAGTCATCCTCGATATGAGGACTGTTCATTTGCCGTACGACTTCAAGTGCGTTCTTAATTCCTTTTTCCATCATAATACCCAGCAATTCTGAGGTTGTATCGTCGTGGGTTTCTGATTTAAGTTTTAGAACAATGCCTTCTACGTGATCCGCCGGCATCACAGCTTTGGCATGAAGCACTTCCTGGGTCGGAATATTCTTATAAGTCTCGATTAAGTTTTTCGCAAGCTCCTCTTTTTTAACCTCTACACCATTTCCCTTGTTTCTCATTTCTGCTTCTCGCATTTTTAATTGCTCGCGCAAAAACGCCACTTCTTCTTCAGGGGTTTTAAACTGAATATTTTTATTTTCAAATACTGATTCAAATGATTCAGATGGATTCATATGCACTTAGTATACCGAATATTGACCAACAAAAAAAGCCCAGCTTTTCCTAACCAGGTTCTTTATAAGTAATTTATGTCTTTATTTTTACTTTACTCGACCATGCTAGCCTTCTTCAATGGAAGACTCTTCGCCAAAACAGAGAATAGTTACTGCCTTTATCGATGGGGCAAATCTACACAGCGGCTCCCAAGAACTTGGATTTAAGATTGACTACAAGAAATTTTACGGCTGGCTCAAGCAAAAGTATCAGCTTACTGAAGTTTGCTTATTTCTCGGCTTTGTTTCCTATCGGAAAAATTATTATACCGAGCTAGAAAAATATGGATACAGACTCATATTTAAGGAAACGGTTATTAATCGAGATGGAAAGACCAAAGGAAATTGCGATGCTGAATTAATACTTGAAGCAGTCTCTGGATTTTATGAGAAAGCATTCGATTCTTGCGTGATCATTTCAGGTGATGGAGATTTCCGATGTTTAATTGATTTTTTGAAGAAACGGTCAAGCATACTTGCTGTGTTATGCCCAGCAAAGTCAAAATCTTCTTACCTGATAAGAAAAATTAAAATCCCTCTTGTTTTTCTTGATGATCATTATCATAAGTTTTTAAAAAATCATGGAATGGAAAAGGCCCCCGATGCAGACGCATCTGCATAAGGGGCTCAATTCATAGTAATATAAGTATACTTATGTATTCTACGAGGTCAATATTTAAACAAATGTTCTAAATTTTAGTTAAAATTTCAGCTCCTGTTTCAGTAACAAGCACCGTATGCTCGAAATGCGCACCCTGCTTTCCATCTTTGGTAACAACCGTGTAACCATCGGAAAGTATTTTTACGTACTTGGTTCCAAGGTTCATCATCGGCTCGATGGCAATGGTCATTCCGGGAACGAGCTTTTCCCCTTCTCCGGGTTCTCCATAATTGGGAATGAATGGATCCTCGTGAATATGCCGTCCCACGCCGTGGCCTGAAAATCCTTCTACAATTCCATATCGCTTATTAATAAAGCTTTGAATGGCATAGCCAATATCTCCGGTTGTTGCACCAGGTTTTACTGCGTCGATTCCCACCTGGAGCGCTTCTTCAGTAATTATTAATAGCTCGTTCGCCTCCTTTGAAATTTTTCCAACAGGAACGGTGATAGCAGCGTCGGTAAATACTCCTTCATGGTTAATTCCAAGATCCAACGAAATAACATCTCCTTCCTGAAGAACTACTTTCTTGCTTGGAATACCATGAACAACTTCATGGTTTACCGAGGTAATCAAAGATGCCGGATAGGGTGTCCGTGCCCCTTCTGGCTTATAGCCTTTAAACGCAGGTTTATCGCCGTACTCCTTAATCATTGCCTCTGCTGCCTGATCGAGCTCCCATGTCGTAATACCAGGCCTTACCAGCTTCGCAACCTTTTGAAGGATTTCAGCATGACGCTTTCCCCCTTCGCGCATGAGCTGGATTTCTTTTTCAGTCTTGATAATAATCATAAGGCCTATACTATCAAATTTTGTCAAGAAACTCAAGATTGCGGTCATGGTATAGTAATTATCTATGAAAGGCATGTATCAAAAAATAAAATCCTTTATTCAAGATAAGGATTTCCTTTATCAACTTTTTGCAGGCGCGCTCGTTCTATTGTTTGGAATGGTTACCTCAGTACTAGGAAACCACTATGCAACCAGTCATATGGGGGCTTCTATTCCTGATATTTTCATTTGGGGAATATCATCCAAAAACATGGTGCTTTACTACGTACTAAGCGCATTTATTTTTCTTGTTTCATTTGTTGTTCTTGCTATCTGGAAATCGCGAACTGCACCATTCCTGTTGTACAGCATAGGAATATTTTATATTGTTCGTTCGGGTTTTATTGTACTTACTAATCCTGGCTTTCCAGAAGGAATTGTCGGTATGCATACCGCAAGTCCTTTTATAAAGGAATATTTCTTTGGAGGCGACTTGTTTTTCTCAGGCCATGCGGGCGCACCCTTTCTCGTCGCCCTTCTTTTGTGGGACTACAATAAAATTCTTCGCACGTATTTTCTTGCAATTTCAGTTGGAGCAGCGATTATTGTTCTTGTTGGCCACTACCATTACAGTGTTGATGTTGCAGGTGCCTACTTCATTACCTACACTATTTACAAAATGGCTCAGCGATTTTTCCCAAAAGCGTACGAATACTTCAAGCAAGGTGTTGCCTGATTTGATCAAATACGCCTTCCACCGTCTCTTCCCCGTTTATCTCTGCAAACACGTAATGTTTGTGAGTGTGGAAATACGCAAATATGGGCATCACATTTTCACGATACCAATCGAGACGGTTTTGAATTTTCTCTACCGACATATCATCAGGTCGCCCTTGTCCGCGAATTAAAAGCCGATCGATAGCCGTCTGGTCTGCGATTTCAATGTGGAAAATAAATCGTTTTTCAATCTTGAAAAAGTCGAGTGCCGAATCAAGAATTTTTGTTTCTTCCATTCTTCGAGCTACACCGTCCATAATAATTTCTTCGTCTCCTGTGTAGTTTTTAATCAATTCATGAGCCCATGCATAGATCGGAAAAAATGGTGGCATCAGTTGCCCTTGATCGATAATTTCAGCCGTTCGTTTCGCGGTAAATGAATTATTGTTCGCGATAAAGTCACGAAACAGTCCTCCTGTTTCAATATAAATAACCTTCTTCCCTTGCAACTCCAGGTATTTTTTAAGTTCTAAGGCTTGAGTTCCCTTTCCCGAACCAGCCTTTCCGTAGAAAATGTATGCGTTTGACATAAGGGCATTATGGCATAACTGGCTTAAAAATAAAGGATTTCTAAAGATCTTTTCTTGACTCATTTTCTTCTTCTGATAAACTTGGTATGTTTTTGGGATTTCCCACCGATTCCGTCCGGTCAAAATGATCAGACGGATGATTATCAGAAGGCTCCAGTAATTGCTGGAGTTTTTCTTTTACAGACACAAGACTGGCATGGTCCACAACAGCGAGCCTCCGCTGAAATCTGTTGCTGTGGATCATACGAACTTGATAAAGCATCGCCCAGTTTCTTTGATTATTAAATGTGATTTCTTGAAACCATGTGCCTATTTTCTCTTTAGAAGTAAGCGGTATTCCGATACATGTTTCATGAGAGAGTTTCCTTAAGACCAAAACGGGTCTTCTGAAATTTTCTCCTTTCCCAAAAACTTCTGTCCCTATGTTTATACCAACAGAGCACCACCAAATATCTCCTTCGCTGAACACGATGTCGCTTTTTTGACTAGCGATCTCTTTTTTCTTACTATTCCAATTATCATATTTCTCACTAAGCTCTTCCATCCCGCAATCTTACCTTTTTAGTAATAAAGAAATGTATAAGAAATAATAAAGTTTTCATCAAACAAAAACAGCAAGGAATCTTGCTGTTTTTGAAATATCCGGCGGGGCTCCCGTTCCCGCAACGCCTCTTAGGGCCGTAGACCAGGGAGAATCACTACATCAGATATTTAATATTTGCCACCAGCTACAATGCCGAATAGAGATTTTACCCTCACAGGCACATGTCTATCTTATAAGAATGCGGAGTTTACATCAAGAAGACTTGGAGTAATTTCTTTATAAAAACTTTATCCAAAGTAAAAATCCCTTGAATTTTTAAGGGATTTTTAAATGGAAATTACTGTGTTTCCACTCCTTCAGAAACCTCGCTTTTCTTGTTGGTATTCACCTCAACAATTTTTTCTCTGAGTTTCTGTATTGCCTGTTCGTCCTTCGCCTTAAGCTGCTTGCTTACTTTTTCTTTCCGATTCCGATAGCCTTCAGTGATGCTATCAATACCTGTAATGTTGCTAGCTTGTTCCGGAGACGCTTTTCGTATTGTTTGGATATCCTCGGAATACTGATCATCTTTTTTCATTGCATCGAGACCCATTTTTGCAAGGGCGAATACGCTAGGTATTAACACGAGGGCAGCAGCCATCGCTCCTCCATCAGGCGACTGAACTCCCCAGGTATTTACCCAGTCCTGCGCCATTCCGCCAATCATAAGCGCTGACGCACCTCCTCCAGCCAGAGCAATCCCTATCGACTGGATTTCTGTCTTAAATTTATCATAAAGCCTTGCAATTTTTGACTTATCCTGAGCCTCAATCTCCTTTACAGCTTCCAGCTTATAGATAATATCATCGATTTTCTGCTTTGCAGCTCCCTCCCACTCTTCAATATCCGCATCAATCCTTTTTTCACGCTCTGTTTTTTCGACCATGACTGACTCAGCAGACTCTGTCTTATTATAATTAATAAGTTTTTTGAATGATTCAAACATATATTATTATTTATTAGCTAATACTTCATCAATTTCCTTATTAAAAGAGTCCAACCGTCGATTTATTTCCTTAAGAAGAACGATGTATTCTTCTTTGGTCATTGATCCATTATTAAACTTGGCAATAATAGCATCTAGCTCTTCCCGGGTAATATTATTTATATCCATGGTTATAGAATACTCCTCGTCTAATAAAGGTCAATAGTCCACTAAAAAATCCCCCAAATAATGTGTGGGGGATTTTTTAGAATCTAAAATGATTAGTACTCACTCATTGACGCCTGAGCCGATAATTTCTTGAGCAAGTCAATAATTACCGACACGACAATCAATAGAGCAGTTCCTCCAATCGCGAACGACTGGTTGCCTGATACGGCTTGGAAAATAGTCGGAAGCACAGCAATGATTGCCAAAAAGAGGCCGCCAAAGAATGTAATTCGCGTCATGATTTTTCCAACGTACTCAGCAGTAGGAACTCCAGGACGAACGTTCGGGATGAACGCGCCTGTCTTCTGGAGATTGTTAGCCATTGCTTCTGCATCGAATGTCACCGCTGTATAGAAATACGTAAAGGCGAATACGAGCACGAAGTAAAGGATTCCGTAGTACAACTGATTAGCAAGGAACGACGATACCGCTGTTCCGACTGATGCAAGCCATGCATGCGATGAATTCGCAATTGCGGTTGCAATCAATCGAGGAAACATAAGGATCGACAAGGCAAAGATAATCGGCATCACACCAGCCTGGTTCATGCGAAGTGGAATATGAGACGAAGTAGAACTTGTTACATATCCTGCGCGTGACTGCTGTTTAGCGTAGGTTACCGGAACCAATCGCTCGGCTTCGGTAAGCATTACTACTCCTGCAATAATAAGAACAGCAACAATCACAAATCCGATATAGACTGGCAACTGTGACGGGTCATAAGCAAAAAGTGCGTTGTTGATACTCTTTGGAATTCCAGAAATGATTCCGGCAAAGATGATAATTGATACTCCCTGTCCGATACCGAACTCAGAGATCAACTCACCAAGCCACATCATAAGGAACGATCCTGCAACCACAATAACGATATTGATAAACGCCTGCGGAGCTGGAAACGCGGGAACAATTCCCTTTCCTGCAAGCACCGCGAGAAGCGCTGATCCCTGAATGATGGCCAATGGTACCGTAAGGTATCGTGAATACTGGTTGAATGTTCGTCGCCCCATTTCTCCCGATTCGTGGTAGAGCTCCTTAAGCTTCGGAACCATGAGCGTCAAAAGCTGCATGATAATCGACGCTGTAATGAACGGACCTACTCCAAGAAGTGCAATTGAAAGATTATTCAATCCACCTCCTGAGAACAAGTTCAAGAATCCGAAGAATTCGTTGTTTGTCAGGAACTTAGCAAGTTCACTCGCATTTACACCAGGAACTGGAATAGCTGACAACAATCGAAATATGATCAAGATTCCAAAGATAAATGCAATTCGTTTAAGAAGTACTTTATCTGTGAAAATGATCTTTAACTTTTTCAAGAAAGTTTGTAAGGATGTTTGCATCATAGGTATTGTAGCACACCGTTAGGCGACACTTCCTCCTGCTGCGATAACCTTCTCCTTTGCAGAAGCTGAGATCATGCACGCAGAGATGTTTAATTTCTTAGTAAGTTCTCCTGTTCCTAGAATCTTCACTCCTGCTCGTGGTAATCGTGTTGATTTCAATACCCCCTTTTCAAGAAGAGTTACCGGGGTAACATTAGCACCTGACTCGAATACTGATTCAAGAGTAGAAAGATTCACTCCAACTACTTCTGGTTTTTCATAAGTACTCTTTGCTCGGTTCTTTCCGTAACCTCGTTTCTTAGGAATTTTCTTGATCAAATCTCGAAGTTCTGGTCGCTTTCGGTGACCTGAACGCGCGTTCTGACCTTTTGTTCCTCGTCCTGCGGTTTTACCTCGTTTTCCACCACGACCCACTTGAACGTGTTTCGTATTTGGCGTCTTTCGAGCTAGTTTGTTCATTTGCATATTATTCTGTTGCAGCAGCTGGAGCTGAAACCTGACCCTTCTTTGGCATTGCAAAGAGAGACAAGGCTTTCATAGTAGCCTGTGCAATATTAAGCTTGTCTTTCGATGGTGAAAGAACTCGACCTGTGATGTCTGTAACGCCCGCCAATTCAATCATTACTCGCATCGCTGAACCTACCACTACTCCTCGTCCCTGGTTAGGCATAAGCATTACTCGAGCTGATTTGTATTTTGCAGAAACGTCATGATCAATGGTGCCTCGCTTGTTAAGTCGAAGCTTGAGCATGTTTTTCTTTGCGTCACTGAACGCCTTCTGGATTGCAAGAGTGGTGTCATTGGCCTTACCAATTCCAACTCCCATGCTTCCCTTCTTGTCTCCGATCGCAAGTACAACTGAGAATGAGAATCGTCGTCCTCCAGATACTACTCGAGTTACTCGTCGGATTGAAAGCATTTTCTGCTCGAATTCCGGCTTTGCTCGTTCTGGTCGTGGACCTCGTCCATCTCGTCGTGGACCTCGATTTCCTCCCATAGGCGGTCGTGAACCTCCTCGGTTCTGTCCTCCTGCGTAAGGTCGTGGCGCCGCTGATTGTGGTTTTGTATTTTCCATAATGATTTAGAAGATGAGACCTGCAGCGCGTGCGCTGTCAGCAAGTGTTTTGACGCGACCTGTGAATCGGAATCCACCTCGATCAAATACCACAGTAGTAATGTTTTGCTTCTTTGCTTTTTCAGCAAGTTCTGCGCCGATCGCTGTCGCTCGCTCAATCTTTGTTCCCTTTGTTGATTTGATGTCGCTCGCTGAACAAAGTGTTCGCGCTGCTACGTCGTCAATAAGCTGAGCATAGATGAATTTGTTTGACCGAAATACGGCAAGTCGTGGTCGTTCTGCGGTTCCCGAAACTCGAGCGCGGATGCGCTTGTGTCGTCGTTCTCGCTTCTGACTTGAAATGTTTGTGTGTTTCATAAATAAGTATTATGCAGACTTCTTTCCTTGCTTTCGTCGGATCACTTCACCTTCATAGTGGAATCCTTTTCCTTTGTAAGGTTCAGGCTTCTTAAGAGATCGTACGTATGCTGCGAACTGACCGACCACTTCTTTGTCAATTCCAGAAATCGTAATAATGTTTTTCTCCGCAGTAACCGTAAGTCCTGCTGGAATTGCAACCTTTACAGGGTGAGAGAATCCAAGTGCAAGGTCAAGAGATGTTCCTGCTACTGCTGACTTGTATCCTACTCCTTCGAGGACGATTTTCTTTTCAAATCCCTTGGTAACTCCTTCCATCATGTTTCGAACATGTGAACCGATAGTTCCCCAAAGACTTCGAATAAATACATTGTCGCCGTTCGGCGTAAGGACGATAGTATTGTCTTTTACTTCCACTGAAACTTCAGGGCGAAAGGTTTTCACCAATTCTCCCTTAGGACCCTTAATCGTTACTGTGTCTCCTGACACATCAACGGTTGTTCCCTGTGTAATTTCGATGGGTGTTTTTGCTAATCGTGACATATAGTATTACCAGATTTCGAAGAGCGCTTCTCCACCTACGTGTTCTTTGCGCGCCTCGTCTCCTGTTAGAATTCCCTTCGGCGTTGAAAGCACCAAAAGTCCTCGACCGTTTTTAACCTGCTTCACATCATGCACTCCGAAATAAACTCGTCGTGAAGATTTTGAAACTAATTTTACGTCATGGATTCGGGGTTTTGTATCTACATACAATACTCCAACTTCCAATACGTCTCCTTTCGCTCGTGACTTCTTTGCATATGATGCAACGTAGCCTGCGTTAAAAAGGACTTTTGCGATTTCTCCGGTGAAATTAGAGTAAGGAACGGTAATTGTTTCTTTCCCTGCGTTTCCTCCGTTTTTAAGAGAGATCAACAAGTTTGCTTTTCTGTCCATATATGATTACCAAGATGACTTTCGAACGCCGGGAATTTTCCCTTCGTTAGCAAGTTCTCGAAATTTAATACGAGATAGTCCGAAATCTCGGAGGTATCCGTTTGAACGACCTGTGATCGCGCATCGATTTTTATAACGTGTTGGTGAAGAGTTCTTTGGAAGTTTCTGAAGTCCTTCAAGGTCTCCAGCTGCCTTCAAAGCCGCTCGTTTCGCAGCGTACTTCTCGATCAACTTTCGTCGTTTTTCATTGCGCGCTAATACTGATGTTTTAGCCATGT
>CAZVLM010000009.1:0-12989 GCA_964628065.1 uncultured Candidatus Saccharibacteria bacterium | reverse complement strand
TCGATCAACTTTCGTCGTTTTTCATTGCGCGCTAATACTGATGTTTTAGCCATGTGAAAGTAATATACTCCTCCGCCCTTCGGGCACCTCCTCTAAAAGAGGAGGATTTCGAACAGTGAGGGTACGTTAAATAATAATATTCCTTTGTCAGACGGAGCCATATCACACACATTTTCATATAAGTCTTGAAACACAAGGCCCAAATGGAGGTGTATGGATGAGAACCATCGAAAAAGCAAGCACAAAATGTGCCTGCTTAATGTAGCAAATAATTAAGGTTGTGTCAATTACTCTCTTTTGCTATTATTGAGCTATCCGTCCTGACCCCAGAAAACCTCCCCCAGCTGGATCGCCCGTCTGCGGGCTGACATGAAGGGAATCTGCTTTGGCAGAAGGAGTCCTTCCAGAACGGTCTAAAGTATCTCCTCTTCCGAGGAGGTTTTTTAATTGATTTCCTTTCTTTGATCCCATTTCAAAATAAGTAACCATGAAATATCCATTTACCCTGTTTGCACCAATCAGAAAAAATCTATTCCCTCCTGGAATTCTTTTTATTAAGTTTATTTTATCGGGATCATTATGAATATTCTTAATGATCCACTCCCAACTATCAGCACTTATTATTAAGTTTTCTATCGAAAACGTTCCGTGGTCGCGAATAATTTTTGCTGCTGTAGCGTAACTAAATATCAAAGGCCTACTTTTCTTATCTATTGATACAAAATCTGGAATTTCAGCTATAGCTACCTGATTAAGATTGCCTTTTATAACTTTTGAGATAGCAGAAGAAAGATACACCTCTGGCTGAGTCAGGTTTCTCAATATTTTTTCCTTAAAAGGACTTTTGCCTTTACGATTTCTCCTCATGCGGCAAATCTTACCAGGACAACTATCAAGAAACGTATAAGAAAAATTAAAGAAATGATCAAATAAAAACCCCTTGTGAGTCAAGGAGTTTTAGGTAATGACTATTACTGATAAAAGCAGCCGCCTGATGACCTATACGTCATAGGCTCAAGTGGTTCTGACATATTTCCATTGATATCAGAAAGAGCAAAGCTAAACTGGCTAAATATCGAATATGCACAATTAGGACCAGGTGGAACTTGAACAACTGAACTAATATCGAGGACCTGCTGTTGTCCAGCTCGTAAGAGGTAGGTATTTGTAAGTGTCTGTGCATTTTGTGTGAAGGCTGGCTGACCAAAGAGAGACCCAGAAAGTTTAAATGTTGGTCCGCTTACAAACGTACTTGTAAATGCCGTCGGCGTCATGGGGTTTGATCCATTATTTATTCCCTGGGTGAATGTTGCAATCTGTGCACCTGTTGTGCTCAAGGGAACGTTTTTCAAAACATCCTTGTCGATGTAGATATCAGCTCCAACCGCTTTTACAGTTACAACGGTGTCCATGATCAACTGATGTCGAGCCGAATCATTTCCAGTAACAGAACCATTCGGAGCTCCCCATACAATTTGGAGTCCTGTCTTCGTATGCTGAATGGAGAAATTTGCAGAAGTTCCTGTCGTAGCACCGTAAGCAACCGTTGCGCGATAGAGTCCCAACTGAGTGTTTGCATCACCATCGTAAATCCCAGGAAGCGCCGCAATCGGCACATTAAATGAACTTTGTGATCCTGTGATTGCGAAAGGTCCATAAGTTGTTTGACCTGTACCGCTTACCTTCGTAAGAGTGAGTATTCCTTGAGCATTGGTGGCAATTCCGCAGAGTGTCCATGTTACTGGTACCAACTGTCCGGATACGAAAGTCTGATTCGCTGTCGGACTCGTAACTGTAACTGCTGGCGCAGGCGGAACAGGTCTTCCATTTGGCCCCATAGAGAAACGACATGATCGAGCAGGAATTTGTATATTTACTGCCGTATTAAAATCGGCTTTGCCCTGAGAGGCAACCTCAGCCTTATTTGATGAGACAACAATAATTCCGGCAAAAATGAGGGCAACGACTGGAATGAAAACTGCTAATGATTTTTTATGCTTTGAGTAGAATGACATGAAATTAAATTTGTTAATTTTTTACATAAGTAATAAACACACTTAGTATATACCGAGTGTGTTTATATTGGTAGTCCTATAACTGAGAACCCGTACTCCCCATCTGTTTTAATAAAGACCTTACACTTGCAGCAATATAGTCTGCTTGCTCCTTTGTAAGTCCAACAATCACCGCCCCACGCGACCGGGGAATTTGCTGTGTAGCGTTTTCAACTGTCACCGTCCAAAATCCGAAGAGCTTTTCAAACACATGCTGGGATACTGTTACGTCTTGAATTTTTGAATAAGGAATGTGTCTCTCTTCAGTTGTGAAGATGCCAGTTCGATATTGAAAGAAGTCTTGAGCGAACATGAAGTAATAATTCTTTTTCCATAGAAGCATACTGCCGAACGCGATTACCATTATTCCCATAAAGACAATAATTACATACGGAATTTGACTGAGGTCTGCAGGAGTATTTCCTCCTGTTCCGCTTATAATAAACATAGCAACAACCATCAATCCAATTATTCCTAATACCGAAATTATTTGTACTATTTGCATCGTTACCCACCCTCCTGTAAGGGGCATTACGCGACTTGAGATTTCATTTCGAGCATCCATCGATGGCGCGATCGGATTTTCTGTTGCCACCGAAGATTCAATAGGAGCCTGAGAAGTATTCATCCCCCTGATGCGTTGCAATAATAAATTCTTTAATCCTTCAGCATTTTCAAATGACACCCCATCGATATGCGCCTCTATTCCAGATGTCTGTGTTGCGGTTGCAATGTGAACATCATAAATACCAAGTATTCGATCCCAAAGATCCTGATCAACGTACACATCCTGTATTCGGTTGTACTGTACATGAATTTCTGTTGGGGTAAATACACCCTTCTTAATAGTAAGGAAACCGTCTTCATCAGCGTAGTAATATGATTTAATGTAGGCAATGATGTACCAGGCATGTAGTACCATACTTAACAGTACAAGCCCAACAATAATAAGTAATGCTGTGCCTACTTGCGGAACTTCGCGAGCAATATTGATTGCAACCGTAATAAAACCAATTAGAAAAACCGTCCTGAATAATCTTCTCTGAAGAAATTTTTTCCAAAACTTTTTTGGAGAAAGGGGAAATTGAGATTGTAGTGTTGATTGCATAAAATAGTTTTATTCACAAATTGCATCATCCGATGCGGTAAGTAATTTTACCGGCCCTGAATATCCTGAACTGTCGACACAGGTAATATCTGTCGCAGTAGGTCCGACTTTCGCGGATACAGCCCATCGTACGCCTGTAGACTGACATCTATACAATGTGGGACTTGTTAATGTTTGAGCCATTTGCGAAACAAGGTCCTTAAGTCCTTTCACGCTCGTAAACATAGAACCTGCGCCGGTGCCGGTACATGCGCCGACCTTCGTGTTAGACGTTCCGTAAACGCCGCTTCCTTCATTGCCCCAATACAGCTCTGCCTGCGGACGCATATTTGAAAGAATAGCTCGGGCTTTTGCAGCTATCGCTTTCGTTCGCGCGTCTTCGAGCGACGAATTCACGTCAGACAAGCTCGACAATCCTGCTGCGTCGCTTTTTTCGACAATAGAGAACATGTCCTTCATAATATCTTCGAGTGATTTCGACTCTGCAGGAGCTTCGACGATGATTCCCTTGTTGATTCCATCGATGGTGAAATCGACACTTGCGCCAGACGCGCTGCTTCCCGCGATTCTTGTGATCATGAGCGTCTGTGGATCAATCCAAACCTGGATTGGATTCGTCGAAAGCGACGAAAGTCTCTGTGCCAGATTCTCATCCATCTGCGCGAGTGCTTCGGGACTTACGCTGACTGAATAATGCTTCATGGTTCCCTGATCGGCATACTCCTTAACGACGAGCGCTTTGCCTGTCTTAAGCGCTGCGATAATTTTCGCGCGCTCTGCTTCCTGCTCCGCCGTCAATGTCACAGGGAGCTCAGCTTCACCCTGCTTGAGACTTATCCATTGCCCTCCTGGAAATCCAAGAAGCGCTGCTCCTGACTTAACATAGATCGTTTCATTTACGACGCGCGCCTCGATGTCGATAAGTCCCGACTGATTCTTAAGAGACAGTTCCGCGAGCGAATCATCCAGCGAGATCTTTCCGCTGACGGAAAGCATCTCCTTCGTCGGAATCGTAGCCGCACCTGCGACCGTCGCGTCAGCCGTCATCATATCCGAAGCGGGAAGCACCGAAGAAAGTCCGGGCACGTCGGCGCTTGATCCCGTTACGGTTCCTCTGAATGAAACGTCTTTCGCCTCGACAAGATTCGCAAATGCCTTTCCTGCAATAGCGGCATCGTTCATGGCGTAATGCTCCTGGTAATAACCGTATGCGAAATATCCCGCGACCGCAAGAACCACGATCACGAAAAATCCGATGACGAATTTAAACCATGCCTTTTTAGGCGGAACTTGAGCCATCTGCGGCGATGCGGTAACCATATCAGGCATGCTGCTCTGCATAGGATTGCTCGCCACGTTTGCAGTCGCCATATTCACAGGGTTGTAGACAGGCTGCACGTATGCCGGCTGAACATACGCAGGCGCAGTGATCGGCGCAGCAACGGGAGCGACGCTCGGCGCAGCCGCCGCGAATCCCTCGTCGACATCAGACGACTTCCATCCGTTCTTCACGAGCATGTCCGAAATTTCCATCCGACTCTTCCCCGCTGATAATTGCTCTTTGATAAAATTAGTAAGTTCTTGTGTGATCATGGATTAAGTATATAAGATATCATTTTGTTTGTATATAAAAATCCGCACATAACTGTGCAGATTTTTATATTTAAGTGAATTATTTAATACTTAGTAAGCTGCAGCAATCGGTGTTTTATAAGAATTACTATTGAAGCCCGTGTTATAAATATTCCACTGACCCGTTGATCCCACGTTAGCCAATGACCAAGGAACGTTCAGGAGTGAAGCTCGAGTCGAAATGGCAAATGGCGGCTGATAGGTCGCAATGAGGTTGAAATTATAGGTCTGTCCTACCTGAATTGCGTAATTTCCAAGGCCGCTGATCGGCAAGCTGCCGTTTCCTGTATAGGCGATTATTCCATTTCCTACTGCTTCGCATGCAGATGTTGCGTCAACGCAGAACTGAATCTTGTTCGTCGGCGTTGCCAACGTTGCGGTTTGAGCGTACGCCGGAATATAAGCAGTCTGCCCGTATGCCGTCACTGAAAACGGAATAGTGTACGTTACCATCGAATGACCACCACCTCCTCCTCCGGGAGGAGTGACAACAATGCTTGGAGAAAGCGCTGAAGATACAACGATTCCGCTCAGCTGGAAGTAAACCTTGTTGCCTATTGTTCCTCCTGCCAGCTGGTTTGTTCCAGCAAGAAGGTTTCCATTCGATGCGTAGGCCTGAATCGCCGCAACATTCGAAGATGTTACTGAAAGGGTTGCATAGGTTCCCGCCGGGAAAGAAGCGCCTCCGATAGGATTAACATCTGCCGTGACCATAAGCATTTTCGTACTATTAGCAGGAACAGTAATATTGAAGTTCTGGAACGTGATTACTTTTGATCCTGATCCTGTAGGAACCGCCTGCGCATCTAGCTGATTTCCATTCCAATCATAGAGATGCACCGTATTGATCGCGGCAGAAGGAACGTTCGAAGTTGCTACCGTTAGCGTAACAGGAAACTTTTTGATGTTGATAGCATCATTCTGGCTAGATACGTCGATCTTTGCAAGTGACACTCCGTTTATTCCTGCGCTCGTTGAGCCAACAGCGGTAGAATCCGTCGAATCGATCGGGTTTCGAGAAATATTAAGCGAGACAGGAAGAGTGTTGATAGAGAACAAGTTATCAGACTCGTCAGTATTCTGCGGATAAGGATATCCCGTCGCTACTATCTGGAATTTGTAATGATTCCCTGAAACAAGCGGCCCTCCGATCGGACAGGTTGAAGATGCCGGCTGATACGTCGGCAGCGTAAACGTCGCGCTTCCTGTATTCGGCACCGTTATGCCGTATGCAGCCCAGCCGCATGATGATGCAAAATATTCTAGAGAAATAATAACTTGGGCATTTCTCGCAAACTGGCAACTTTCCCATTTAACAGCAACCGTCTGTCCTGCGGTAAATGTTTCTCCGCCATTAGGAAAAAGGATTCTGATAGAGGCAGGACTTGTGATTCTGCATAGAACCGGAGTTCCTGAAGATACCGTAGCATTTCCTGTTGGCCACCCGCTTGTTGGTATTGTTGGTGACTGAGCACCAAATGTTCCGGTTGACTGAGCTGCAACTACCGCTTGAGTTTGTGCGGTTGCCTTATAAAGTGCCGCTTCTTGGTTTGCGGGCTTCTTAAAGATAAGAACTGCTGCGATAACGATCACAACAACTGCGAGCAATGGGACAATTTTCCAAAGACTTGATTTTTGTTTCATATAATGAAGATTAATTGAATAAACGATATAAGTATAGGGCTATACTACTTTTTAAGCAACGAAAAAGGCCGCCCAGTAAATGGACGGCCGTGTTTTAAAAATGAACGAATGTTGTTAATTAACTAAACCTTACTTAACTCCCTTATGGGTCTTCCCGCCAAATTTCTTTGCGTAGTAAACATTATCGGGAACAATAATAATCAAATCTTCAGGAAACAAATCTACCAATTCTTTCGGTAGTAAATTACTTGCAAGTAATTTACCGTCCTGAGTATAGGCCGAAGACTTAATTAAAGGACGAATGTCATCAAAGGTAAGCTTCTGTACATTACCCGTAGATATATTATTAAAGAACGCAGATTCGCCATCAGGGTTAATGTCTCCCACTTTGGCAATCTTAGCCCGGTCTTCATAATAACCAACCTGCGATAAGGGATGAGAGAAAGGAACAGTAGATGCATCAGTACCAACTCCTACCGGACCCGTTTGTTCTACGAGATTAGGTTGGCCGCCAGTAATAAAGTATAGCCCTTCAGAAACTTCTGAATTTGAACCGTTCGATTGTGAAACAATCGTACCTTCTACTTGCGTAGTTGGTGTGTTGTCCACCAGGTTTACAAATTGAATCTTTGGATCTTTTGCTTCCAAAGTTGCAACAGTTAGTACCGGGGTTTCCCATATCACACCACTGTTGTTTTTGCACCAGATTTTAATCTCGTACGAACTTAATACATCAAGTGGCGCAATAGTGATATCAGCAAAATTACCAGCACCCGACTTAATCCCCTGGGGAATCGAATCCCATACAGTTGTACTTGGATAAGCCATGCGGCGCAGTACTTTATAGTCTGCGGAATTAACCGGCACATTATAAGTACAGTTTCTCAATACAATACGAGCAGGATACGCATCAGCTAACCCAAGCGTTGCAGTAGCCGCTGCGTCTGGTGCGGTAAATGTAACCGTAATAGTAAACGTAGTTATTCCGCCAGCATGATTGCGCACATAACCATTAAAGATATGTGTGCTACCAGGCGTAAACCCTGTTTTTACCAATAGGTAATTACCAGTACTTTGTGAACCAATAGGTCGGTACACTGAAGCAATTAGAGTAGTTCCATCAAATACAATTAAACTGTCAGCAACAGAGCCCGCCCAATTGCCATTTGTTGAAATGGCAAAGTGCAAGCTATCTATTGTTTGAGTAGCAACACTTGTTACCGATACGCCTGAGTTCGGTATACCTGCGGTATACACCACAATGCGAGCAGTATCAGGCAATGCGTTTAACGCACTTACCTTATGCTTCCATACATACTTAGTTCCCGGATCCAAGTTCCACTCAGAAACTGAACGAGCACTTATTGCCGTAGAAGTAACGAAGCTTTGAGTACGAAGTGGTACTTCATTGCTGTCGCATAATACGTAGTCTAATTGCATTGGGCCTGTGTTACCAAGCGTATCAATAGAAACTACTTTAATAGAGTCTACATAAATCACCGTAGCAGCGAACGCGCCAATCTTTGGCCCTTTTACAGACCAAGTAGTAATGTAACGAATATCGCTATTCGTTACCGTATCCTGATCCTGGCTTGCGCCAAGTAATTGAACACTGTACGTTGCACCGGTATCTAAGCCAGTTAGCGAAACTAATGAAATAGTTCCACTGCCTGTTAAGTTCGAGCCCGCCAGTTTTAATACTGGTGACGCGGTAACCGGAGCAATCTTCGTAAGCTTTACAATACCAGTTCCGGTTGTGCCGGCAGGAATAGTGTAAGTTAAGTTTGTAACCGTTCCGGTTGTGAAACCAGTTGGTTGCGCGCTACCCCACGAAAGCGTAAATCCTGCTTTGCGTCTCGGCAATGTAATTTGCATTTGCTGGGAAGTTACTCCGGCCGCATTTGCTAAGTACAAATCAATGTAATTGGTTTGAGGATTTTCGCGAAGCTTATCAAGCAGGCTCGATATTCTTTGCTGTTGTCCCGTAATGCCAAAAATAGTATCGCCCGTGCGGATGGCACCAAGCGAATCTACCCACATAGGCCAAAACTTAGAAGTGCTCCCAGGCCATAAACCGTTTGTGCTTGCAGTAAACTCTACTTTTGTACTACTAAAACCTGCGGTAATAGTATCCGGTTGCGGATTAATAAAGGTTGCTAGCGGAACCTGCTTTGTTCTTGCGTTAGTCTGAATTGAATCAGTTCCACCAACGTTCCATGCTTTTACGCGGAATGCGTAATTGGTAAACGTTTGCAGCCCTGTTTTCTTCCAGTTCACAATGGTGTCGTGAGTGATTGTAAACACCGGCAATGATTGAATAATCACACCTGCATTGTTTAAGAAATCCATTTTCACATTCGCCATTCCGGTATTACCTGTGTTAATTTTTGCAGTAAGCACTAGCGAGTCTTCTCCTATTGCAGTAATAGTTGCATATTCTACATCAGCAGATTGCTGTCCAGGCACTACATAATTCGGGGCTACAAATTCTGAATCTGGATCAATACCAGGCACGTTACCTACAACTACTGCAAACAAAATATTATTATTGTAAGCAGTATTAGGAACGTTTGGATTCGTTACAACAATACTTGTATCGCCCTCGCCTGTTAGGCGAATAGCATTTGTTAAGTTGTTGTAATTATCATACCAGAAATTCACATCAGCCTGGTAAGGGACAAACTTATAGTGAAAATTCACAAGCGTTTGGCTTACTCCAGCATTAATCATAATGTTTGTTATGCTTAACGGGTTTGGTAGTAATGTGTCGTTGGTAGGAAAAGCTACGGAAGCCGAGGTATCGGATATTCCATTCTTTATTACCACGGCACGCACTTCGTAGTCAGTAGAACTGTTTAAACCGTAAACCCTTCTCCATAACGGATTGGTACCCGTTAAAATGGCGGGTGTTGCTGTAAATACAGTATCGCCTACTTTTCTATAAAGGTACTGATGGCTGTAAATACCACTAATACCGGTCGTGTACGTTCTAAAGGCTGCGGAGTTGATCGAAATCGAGTCTGCAACCGAGAAAACGGTGGTGTGAATCTGGGCCGAAGCCGTAAGTGCCATAAAGGCAATAAACATAAGGGAAAATAACTGTTTCTTCATCTGCTGGTCGTTTTTGGTTTAAGTTAATTTAATTTACAAAGTCTCCCTATAACTATAGCATTTTTAAGGTGAAGTGTCAATGTAACACTTGACTTAATCCTCTATATAATAGATGTCATGAAATCACCTACCCTCACCCCGTTATTAAACCCTCTTATCACCGTAATATGTATCGCGGCTTTTGTTGCGATACTTATCCTTGGGAAAATGCTCCTTATTCCACTAGTGCTCGCGCTTCTCTTCTCATTCTTCCTTTTGCCTATGGTCCGAAGACTTGAACGGAAGAACTTCCCTCGCATTGCATCCATTCTTATTATGATTGTGCTTTGCTTAGGGCTCGTGGTAGGTATCGGAATGCTGATGTCATATGCGGTTTCGCAGTTTGTGGCTGATATTCCTCAATACAAAGACTCTATTGTTTCAAATACGCATGCGATCCAGTTATTTATTGAACGAGTATTTAAAGTTTCAGTTGAGTCTCAGCAAGTGTGGCTTTCTGAAAACGTAAATTTGTTTGAGCTTGGTACACGAAACCTTGGAACGATCGCAAGCGGGCTTACGACGGTCATCACTACGGTCGTCCTTACATTCATTTATTCATTCTTCATCCTTTATTACCGAAATAAGGTGATGACCTTCTTCCGAAAATTATTGGGAAGTCATGATGAAGCGGTGATCTTTGAAACAATGAAAAAGTTAGTTCGCATCGTACCAAAATATTTATCTGGAGTATTTTGGGTGATGGCAATCCTTGCCGTGGTGAACTCTCTTGGTTTCTGGCTCGTAGGAGTTCCGAACCCAATCTTCTTCGGAGTAATCGCCGCAGTATTAAATGTAATTCCTTATGCTGGTCCCGTAATCGGATTCGGAATCGTTGTATTGTTCGCACTTGCAACCGTTGGGCCTGCTGTCGCACTCGGCGCAATGATTCTCTTTATTATTGTACAGTTCTTGGAGAATAACTTGCTTACTCCAAACATTGCTGGCGGAACAATCAACATTAATCCACTTACCGCTATCATTGGAATTCTTATTGGAGCGTCTATGTGGGGAGTCATCGGAATGATTGTCGCGCTTCCTGTTATTGGAATGCTCAAGGTAATTGTTGATTCTATTCCAAAGCTTGAACCATGGGGATACCTTATCGGAGATGAAGGAACAGAAGAGTATGCACTGTCTTGGGAAAATATTAAGAAAGTATTTAAAAAGAAGAAATCTTAACACAAAAAAGCGCTTTCCTGCGGAAAGCGCTTTTTGTTTTAAATTATCTAATCACAATCTCACGCGGACCGCTTAATTTTGTATGATAAGAAGGCTTTATGTCAATAAAACAAAATCCACGACCTTCAGTAAATAATGCTGCCACGCCTTTTTCGTTTTTATTTAAAACTGACAACCGCGTAATAGTTTTCTCATCATAAATACTACCAGTTCTGAATTCAAATTCCGCACTTGAAATCATGTATTCAAGTTCGTCCATGAACGTAAATTTTTCACTTGTTGCAGCATTATACGACTTGCCAAGGTGGCATTCATCAGGGGTATGCTGTCCAGTGTCTGCCCACGCATAGCTTCCTTTAGGGCGAATCTGTCTCACCGAGTGACTTGCTATTAGCATATTAAGATCATGATAATTCCTAAGGCGAAAGTCGAATGATTTGCATGTATTTATAGCAGACAGGATACAATCTGCGTCTTGGCATTCAGCAGGCAAAACATTTAAATGAGAAAATTTTTCCTTCTTCTCGGGAAGAACAAAATCTTTCCAATTAATATTAAAACTAAAAACCTTCTTATAGAAACGCTCTACATAAATCTTTTCTTCTTCCCAAGGATCTTGTATTATCGGACTCATGTTATTTATTTGTTAAGCATTATCAATATAATTTCTCCGCGATATTACCATACAAAATAACAAATCGTCAACTATGCCACATCTTCCCTTCCTTGGTACAATACGACGTATGGAAACACCTAAAAAATCATTTTTTGAAACGTATCAATTATTCATCGCGGTTGTTATTTGCGGAATCTTTATCGGAGCAGGGATTGTTGTTGCAAGCCTTGTTTCTAAAACTTCTGGAAGTGAGCAAGCTGCGCCAGTTGCGCAAAGTCAGGATCAAGTTCGAAAAGAACTTATCAAAGTTGCAAAAGATAACGGACTTGATCAGAAAGCATTTGCAGTATGCCTCGATTCTAAGAAAAACGAATCTACTATTAATGACGCTGTTAAACTTGCAGAAGCATCAGGCGTAAGTGGAACACCAACATTCTTTATTATCAAAAATGGCAAGCAATTTCCTATTCTCGGAGCTCGAGACAAGGCTACCTATTTGAAAGCAATTGAGGAAGGAAAAGCTCCTGCCGATCAGCCTGAACAACCAACGGGTCAGAAGATTGTCCCTACAGATGCAGACCATTCAATGGGACCAAAGGACGCAGCGGTTACGATTGTAGAATACTCTGACATTGATTGCCCATTCTGCAAACGAGCAAAACCAGTTATTGATGAACTTCTAGCAGAGCACCCAGAATACCGATTCGTATACCGACACTCTCCTATCGTTCAACTTCACCCTTACGCAGCATACAAAGCTCAAGCTTCTGAATGCGCGTTCGACCAAGGCGGCGAAGCAGCGTTCTGGAAATTCTTAGATATTGTTGCGGAATAAGTTACTTAAAAAGCCGAGCATTGCCCGGCTTTTTTGTTGTTTTTAAGTTAAGAGCTGAATGGAAACGTTGCTATCTCCAATGCCTTCGGTGGCTTGGGATTATTCATCATTGAATAGTAAATTGCGAATTCTTTAATTGAAACAACTAAAAGATTCTCTTCTTCTATTAATCGTACCATGGTCGACATATTAATAGGATCCTCGCATGTTCCAATCTCTATATAAAATTGACCTTCAGTTAGGAAGTCAGTAGTCATTTCATATTTTTCAGCCACCTCAGAAACGGCTGCCGATATTTGATTGAACTGAGCGGTTGTTCCAAGTTTCAGGCGCAGCAAAGTTGCCTTTTTCCCTTGTTCTAATACTTCGCTGAAAGAAATTTCTGAAACGTGAGCAACTCCTATTCTGAACGAGCTGGCAATATCTGAACATTTTGATTTTACTTCTTCAAGTTCCAAATCACTTAATAAGTTTCCGAAAGAAAGCGCAACATGCGGTGGCCATTCACCCATAAACGAACTGCACCCGAAACGCTCAGAGAGTTTATGTTGCAACCTCTTTATCTTTGCAGTAGTAACAGGAGTAAATAATCCGATATAAGCGTAGTTCGATTTCATGCTTTGAAAATTTAAATGAGTTAATATCAATTCAAAAAATACAATATCACTTAAAATATTTTGTGTCAATAAGGCCCAAGCGTGTATAATAGTATTCTATGAATAAAACAACACGATACGCAATTGTATTCGGCATTATTGCCATATTGGT
>CAZVLM010000008.1:20470-30457 GCA_964628065.1 uncultured Candidatus Saccharibacteria bacterium | reverse complement strand
ATAAAATTTCGTTCGGTCAGCGGATGCGCATTCTTTCGAAGCTTGCGAGAAAGAATCGCGCCGATGAGCGAAAAGAAATTTTATAAAGATGAGTAGTGCGAACTCAATGAGTTAGTCGTATGGTAAAAAGTTTTTTCCAAACGAAAACTCCTGAAATAAATTTCAGGAGTTTTAGTTTCTGTTTGCGTGTGCCGCACCCTATTGGCGAACGGTGCGAGCTCCAAACAAACGTTCTATGTGAGTGCGACGTTCGCCAATGGGATGAACCACTCGAACAGTCGCATATGCAGTATAGTAATAGTTGTAGGAAAAGTCAATGCCTCAACAGAATTCTTCGTAAAACGCAAAACACGACTTGCGTCGCGCCTTGCGTAGAACGTTTGTTGAATTCTGTGAAGATTTCTTTTCGGAACTCTCACTCACAAGACTATCTTAGCATAATCCAGTTTAAAAGTCAAGCTTTTTATTTCATCAAAAAAGCCAGGTGTTGCCTAGCGCTTTTTGATGTATGCACTCGTAAGCCGAGTTCTGTTTACCCTACTTCGCCAAAGGCTTCGAAGGGTTCGCCATCATTTATCTAGGATGATAATTACTTACCACCTCAAGCGGCACTTCCTTCGATTCGGCTTGCGCCTCTCTCAGGACACGGCCTTGCACTCAAGTAAGAATTTAGCCGTTTCACCCCCACCTTTCGATGAGATTATTCCCGAAGGAACTCTAGCCTTTCGGCATCGACGTCTCTGCTCGCATCTCGCGACTTGCGCCGGACGGGCGTTACCCGCTACCCTGCTCCCCTACTACGCCAAAGGCTTCGTAGGGGAAGTGCTCGGACTTTCCTCTACTTATATAAATAAGTAGCGATAGCTCGGTGCACGAGAGCACTATAGCAAAGTAATCATAACTTGACAAGTAAAAAATAAATTGATATTATTTAATAGAACAAAGCAATCTTACAGAAAGTGGTATAATTTATTGTATATATCTTATATTTTAATCAATTCATACAACTACTATAAAAATATGAACTCAATAGAAAACAAAACACCTAAGAAACAAGCCTGGGAAGAATTCCACTCTGCGAATAATCCAACCTCAATGAAAACTGCGATCGAAAAAGTCGAAGCGTTGTCTTACAAAGAAGTGGAAGACGCTACGACTGCCGAAGAACTGCAGACGTTGTATGCTGAAGCACCTGTACATTCTGCTTCCAGAGCTCTTGCTCTCGAAAAACTTGCGAAAGTAAAAGGGTGGACTGAACAAAATTAATTACAGATAAAAAGCGCCAGTATTAGCTGGCACTTTTTCTTTAATCCCAATTAAGCGTTCCCCCGCTCTTATACTCCGTCACTCGCGTCTCAAAGAAATTCTTTTCCTTTCGAAGGTCCATAATTTCTGACATCCAAGGGAATGGATTTTCCACGCCATATACTTTATTAAGTCCGAGGCGTTCAAGTCGTCGATCGGCAACATACTGCACATACTGTGCAACCGCATCAGCATTAAGTCCCAAGATTCCGCGTGGCAAACAATCGTGAGCATATGCAATCTCGAGCTCTACGGCCTTCTTTACGTTTTCTGTAATGGTTGCCTGAAGTTCTGCTGTCCATATTTCTGGATTTTCTTCAATAAGTGCAAGAATTAGATCGGTTCCAAACGCAAGATGAACTGATTCATCTCGCAAAATAAACTGGAACTGCTCTGAGATTCCGACCATGCGATTCTGTCGCTGGAATGAGAGCATCATCACGAACCCTGCATAAAAGAAGATTCCTTCCATGATTACGTAGTAACTAACAAGATCGTGTACGAACTTTTGCTTATTCTCAATCGTATCCGTCTTAAAATCCGGATCCATGATTGATTTTGTAGTATTGATTACAAATTCGTCCTTTGCATGAATAGACGGGATCGTGTTGTACATCGTGTACACCTCCTCCGGATCAAGCCCAAATGTGTCACAACAATAAATGAATGTGTCTGTATGCACTGCTTCTTCATATGCTTGTCGAAGGAGGTACTGTCGGCATTCTGGGTTTGTAACATGCTTGTAAATAGTAAGCACGATATTATTTGCGGTAAGCGATTCTGCGGTACTGAAGAATCCCATGTTCCACATAATTAATCGTCGCTCATCATCAGAAAGTCCCGTAGGAGATTTCCATGTTTCAAAATCCTTCTGAAGGTTTACTTCTTCTGGTGTCCAGTTATTGTTCACTCCATTTTTATAATGAGTTCGTGCCCAATGATACTTAATAGGAAGAATTTTATTGGGATCTGTCGTTCCTGCGTTTAAGATTGTTTTTTCTGCCATATGATAAACCTCACCCGGTCGGCTGCGCCACCCACCCTCTCCACTATCGTGGAGAGGGTCCAGCGCGCCACCAGTTGTGTTATTAATTACTTTTTCTATTAAAATACTCAAGAATGGTTATTCGCTCTTTTTTATGCAGCGTATTTCCTGTTGGAATACATTCACCAGCGCCTTCATAGCAACTCATCTCTGGAATATCGCTCGTTAACGGAATAAGTTTAATATTCTTAGCAATCATCCAAATAATGAAGACTCCTACGACTAGTATCAATAATTTTTTCATAATTATTATTATATACTAAACTCTGGAATCTGGTCCTTCTCCACGATAGTGGAGAAGGTGGTTTGCGAAGCAAACCGGATGAGGAAGGACTACTGACAACTCTCGCACACTTCTCCTGCAATAGTGACCGTTGGCCGCTTCATCGCTGGCTCAACCGTGTTTGTTTGCGACTTGATATCTACGGTTGTTTTTTCTACCGTTGTCGCCGCAAGGGTTCGCAAGTAATACGTTGTCTTAAGTCCCATTTTCCATGCCTGAAGATACGTATCAGAGATAGCTCGCCCAGATGTAGTAGACATGAAGATGTTTACTGACTGCGACTGATCAATCCATTTTCCGCGGACCGCTGCATGCACAATGGTCCAATAGGGATCAATCTGGAATGCCTCCTTATACTTGTCGCGAATAGGCTGAGGAATTTCATTAATGGATGAAATGTTTCCATCATTCTGCTTAATTTTTTCAAGCATTCCATCATTCCATAGTCCAATCTCTTGCAAGTCTCGAACAAGCTGGTCGTTTACACAAGTAAATTCCCCGCTGAAGTTCGATTTCACATACAAGTTTTTATAGATTGGCTCAATTGAAGGCAAGCATCCTGAAATATTTGCAATGGTTGCCGTAGGTGCGATGGCCATGGTATTAGAGTTTCGCATGCCGTACTGCTTCACCGCCTCTCGGACCGGTGTCCAGTCAAGTAATGCGTTCTTCATAATACCTGTCTCAATCCCTCGCTCCTGCTCCATAAGAGAAAGAGTATCGATTGGGAACAATCCTCGGTCCCACTTAGACCCCTTGAATGTGCTGTATGCGCCTTTTTCTTTCGCAAGCATCGCAGAATTGTAAATCGCATGATACGAAATAAATTCCATAAGCTTATCGCTAAACTTTACTGCCGCATCAGAATCAAATGGAAGATTCATTTCATACAACGCGTCCTGGGTTCCCATAATTCCCAATCCTACCGGTCGGTGTTTCTTGTTTGAGTATTCTGCTTCTGGAATCGGGTAGAATGAAATATCAATCACGTTATCAAGCATTCGCATAGCCGTCTTGATCGTTGTTTCCATAAGTGCAAAATCCATCTGACCATTTACCATATGACGAGGAAGGTTAAGCGAACCAATATTACATACTGCGACTTCATCTTTTGAAGTGTTAAGCGTAATTTCTGTACACAAGTTAGAACAATGCACCACTCCCACATGATCCTGCGGCGACCGAATATTGGACGGATCCTTAAAGGTCATCCAAGGATGCCCCGTTTCAAACACCATCATGATCATTTTTCGCCACAAGTCATTTGCCGGCATTCGCTTCCAAAGCTTTATTTTCCCTTCATCGGCCATTTTTTCGTACGCAATATAAGCCTCTTCAAATTTCTTTCCGTAAATTTCATGCAAATCTGGCACTTCGTCAGGACTAAACAGCGTCCACATTCCACCTTCCTGAACCCGTTTCATAAACATGTCTGGAATCCAGTTCACGGTGTTTGTATCATGAGTTCTTCGTCGCTCGTCTCCGGTATTCTTTCGAAGATCTAAGAATTCCTCAATGTCCATGTGCCATGTTTCCATGTACACCGCTGTGGCACCTCGTCGCTTACCAGATCGATTAATAGACGCTGTTGTTGCATCCACCACTTTCAAGAATGGGATAACCCCCTGTGAAACCGTATTGATTGTTTTGATCCACGCATTAGTTGCACGAAGCGATGACCAGTCATTGGCAACTCCTCCTGAATATTTAGAAAGCTGGGCATTATTTCCAATCGTGTGAAAAATATGGTGCAGATTGTCTTCTGTTGTAGAAAGGAAGCAAGACGACATTTGAGGATGAGCTGTTCCACTATGAAGAAGTGTGGGCGTAGAAGGAACGTACAACATACGAGAAAGAGTCTCGTATGCATCAATCGCAGCTTGGGTAGGATCTTTTTCAAGAATAGAAATACCCATTGCAACTCGCATCCAGAAATACTGGGGCGTTTCAAGGAATTTCTGCTGTTCTGTCTTTACAAAGTATCGATCATGAAGAACTTGAAGTCCCATGAATTCAAATAATGTGTCGCGCTTAGGATCCATAGCTTTTGCAAGGCGCTGTAAATCAAAATTTGCCAGTCGTGCATCAAACCGCTGTTCTGCAATACCCGCCTTAATAATTTCTGGGAATCGCTTTTCGTGCATCATTGCAAAATGAGCAGAATACTCATCGGTTCCTAATACTTCTTTATAGAGATCATTCAAAAGAAACCGCGCAGAAACTCCCGAGAACTTAGGGTCACGCTCAACAAACGGCTTCAGTGCCAAAATAATAGCTTTTGTAATTTCAGAAGTAGTAATTCCGTCGTAAATATTTAGTTTTGTGCCCGCAACCACCCGGTCTACCGGGATAAGACCTTCTTCGAAACTGCTCGCAATATTTTTAATAGCGATTTCAATTTGAGTAACATCAAAAGGAACAATTTTGCCTGAACGTGTCTTTACGCAAATAGCTGCCTTGTTTACAAGATCAAGCATCTCCTGCTGCTTCTTGTAACGAGCTTCTGCGTGTTCCTGTCGATATAAGATATATGCCTTAGCAACTTCAAAATCACCTTTTTGCGCAATGACTCGCTCTACTACGTCCTGTATGTTTTCTACGGTAGGAATTATAAATTCCCCGTCAATTTCATCGGTAACATACTGTTCTTCAAGCTCTTTCACAACCTGGTTTACAAGCAAATCAAGGTCAATATCTGAAATACTTACCTGATTAGCTTCATAGGCCTTTTTGATCGCATTTAAAATGCGATCCTGGGTGAAAGGTACAACTGATCCACTGCGTTTTTTTATCAAGGTGAGCGCCATAATTTTAAAGAAAGTTCTTAGGGTTACTTAAGAAGGTACAACTAATAATTGCGACTGGTTTCTATCTCTGGTAATAGCTGTATTGTACTCTCCTTGGACGTTTTTCGTAAAGTTTTTTTACTAAAAATTCATCTTTCATAACAAAAAAAATCCCCTGTAAAATGGGGGATAATTTTAGTGGCATTTTCTCTACGTTTTCGAACACTTATCCACAAATATTTTTTTGCAAGTGGGTTATGCACAATTAATTCAAGTGAAGTGGCGGGCCATTTTTAGTAATTCCCAAGTATCTTGACTGGAATGCATTCACTTCAAGCACGGCGTCTGCCGGTGTGTCTGGAGTAAACCGCTGCGGATAGCTTCCTGGTGTGGCATTTTCCACAGTGTATACGACCTGATAATATCCATTCCCTATAGACTTAAGCCAAACGATATCAATTGGGAAATTCATATCCTTCATCCAAAAGGCATACGTACGAGCGGTATCAAATTTAAAAAACATTCCCTGATTGATTGGTAGTGACTTAAAATATGAGAGCCCTAAGCGACGCTCTTCATCGTTATCGGCGATACGAACATAAACACTCCCTGCTGGAGCAGTGACGAGAGCAGTTACCTGTATCGACGTATTGGAAACCACATCTGGCTCCGACTGTTTTTGAATTTCCTTTTTTGTTGTCACGGCAACAGGGGCACGAGGTACAAATAGTGGGTCAATCAGTGTCTTTTTTGCTACAAATATAATACCTGCGGCAACGATAAGGAAGATCATGGCAATAATTGCTTTTTTCATACTCTTATCGTATCACGATTTGTAAAAACAAAAACCTACCAACCGGTAGATTCTTGCAAAAACTTATTTAAGTTTTTTAATATACTCCTTTAAGTCGTCAATCTTAACCGTATCCTGCGAACGCGTCTCCATGTTTCGCACAATTACCGTATTATCAAGCGCCTCTCGCTGACCAAAGATCATCACATACTTCATGCCAAGCTTTTCTGCCTGACCAAGTTGTGAACCAAGCTTATCTTTCGAAATGGACTGAATCACGGGGAATTTCGCCTTGCGGAGAATTTCCATGATGTTCAATGACTTCAGTTTTGCTTCAATGCCGAATTGGATGAAATAGGCCTGAGGGTCTTTCATGATGCGAGGCTTAAGATTCGCATACCATGGCATTGCCACAATGCGATCAACTCCTACGGCAGCTCCTACGGCAGGAATATCTTTCTTGCTTCCAAGCATTTTTCCAAGATAGTCGTAGCGCCCCCCTCCGCAGATGGTAAGTTTTTTCACTTCGCCATTTTCTTCTGGAACGTCTTGAATGATTTCAAATACGGTTCGCGTATAGTATGACAGCCCTCGCACTAGATTCTTATTCAGTGAGTAAGGAATTTCCATTTCTTCCAAATACTCTAATACTTCCTTGAAATGCTTCTTGCACGCGGGACAGAGATATGAAACAGAATCTGGAGCATTTTCATTTAATTCAATTGTTTTTGCCTCCTTGGAATCGAGGATTCTCAATGGATTTTTTGCAAGGCGCTCGCGGTCTACCGCAGGCAAATCTTTAATGTGCTTCTTATAGTAATTGGTGAGTTCTCGGACATAGCGCCCTCGGCATTCCTTATCACCAATAGAATTAATGTCTACTGATAGGTCAGTGGCTCCCGCTTCGCTCAAGATGGTATACATGGTTCTGATAACCAGCGCGTCAACAATACTCTTTTCACTTCCAAATGCATCGATATCGAATTGATAGAACTGTCGATAACGACCCTTCTGTGGGTTGTCATGGCGGAACGAAGGCCCATAGGTATAAAGCATTACAGGCTGAGGAAGCGTCTGCATGCCATGTTCAATATAAGCTCGAACAGTTCCTGCGGTGTGTTCTGGTCGCATAGCAACCTTATCTCCCCCTTTCGTCTTGAAAGAATACATTTCCTTGTCGACAACGTCGGTTCCTTCACCAATGGCGGTGGTGAACACGCTTTCATCTTCTAGAATGGGAGTTTCAATTGGCTTGAATCCGTAATACTCGGCAACTTCCTGAGCCTTTTCAAAGAAGCCCTGAAACTTGTAGTATTCATCGCCGACAATATCTCGCATTCCCTTAACACTTTGCTTTGCTTGAGGTGTTGACATAAGTATCCACATTATAGAGCAAGTATTGTGTTTGTCTATTGACGAATGTTTTAATAAGTGATGGCGTTAAACTCAGCCTAGTAATAACTTTCTACTTATTTTGTCTTTATATTTTATTGAAAGATTCTTGATTGCGTTTTAGTAAGCTTTCCTGATGGAAGATAAGTATGAAAAATCAAAGAAAAAAGCCAAGGAATTCTATTCAAGTATCGGGTCGGTTATTTGTCCTGGACTTAATAATGAACTTGTTTCATTTTCCAAGTACGGATTCTACCACCTTCTTAGAAAAAGAGGTGTACTCCGACCAAGAAAAGAGCAGCTCAGAAGATTTGCACTGCTCCATAGCGCCGTCGAAGTAATAAAAAATGCAAAAAGCTATGATTCTTACAATTATGAGACCAAAGAACAGTTCGCTGAGGATCATGGACTGCCCGTTTTAAAGTCGTCAATTGCAGAATTTTGGTCTTTCAGCGGAATCTATAGTAGCAAGATAGTTACTGTTATTGTTCGTAAAATTGGCAATGGAAACATGCACTTTTTTAGCGTCATGGATAAGTGAAGACTAAAAAATCCCTCACGGGATTTTTTAGTCTTGCCATCAGCTATGGTGCCGATCGGGAACTTCCGTTCCCGCAAGAATGCTCGCCATCAACTTCAATGTCGATAAAGGCTGACGCCTCACAAGCATGTCTTTATATTATTTCAACTGAGAACTAAAGTCAAGAAGCTATTCTTGGACGAAGTCATCAACACTTGCTGGTGTAACGCCTGCCAGCTTGATTGGAAATAGTCGGAACAATGCATATCCCACAATATTCTTTCGTGGAAGGATTCCCCATGATCGGGAATCAGACGAACCAGCTCGGTTGTCTCCCATCGCAAAATATTCACCTTCTTTCAATGTTACGTCTTTGTATGCGCCCGCTGGATAAGTGACCTGTTTCTCATAGGGCTCTTCGAGAACGACACCTCCAGGGTAGTTTTCATTAGTAATGAAAACCTTTCCGTCCTTCAGTGTGACACGATCACCTGGCATTCCGATGATGCGCTTGAGGAAAAATCGTTTCGGGTCAAGAGGGTATCTTAACACTACAACATCTCCTCGAGCAGGGTCTCTGAATCGGTATGAAATCTCGTTGATAATCAGATAGTGACCCGTATGAAAATTTGGTGACATTGATTCGCCGTCTACAATAAAGGGCTGCGCTATAAATGTTCGAACCACGAACACAATAATAACGACCGGTGCAAGGAATTTAATAATATCCCATACTTCTGCCCAAACTTTTTTAAGGGTGATTTGCATATTTGAAAAGTATACTCCAACCAGTAGAAAAATCATAATTTTCTGCGCGCCCGACGAAGCTTTTTGAAAAAAAGCGTAGTTGGGGTATACTCCAATTATTATGACGCCCAAGATTGTCCAAGAACCCCATAAAGCCCTTCGTACCCATGCAACCGAGATCCCTGTTGCTGAAATTACGAGCAAGAAAGTGCAGGATATTATCGCCACCATGAAAAAGTCACTCCATCTAGAGCCTGACGGAGTTGCTATCGCCGCCCCTCAAATTGCCGAGACGGTGCGCATGTTTATTGTTGCAGGGTTCGTCTTCGACCTTAAAAAGAAAAATATTACCGGAACAAAGTCAGCGGACCGCATTTTTATTAATCCTGAAATTATTAAGTCGTCTAAGGAGACAAAGTGGATTACCGGCGAAGGATGCCTTTCGGTGCGATGGATTTACGGAACCGCAAAAAGACACAAGGAAGTGACCATTCGCGCCTACGACGAAACAGGTAAAAAGTTCACGATGTCAGCCTCAGGACTTCTCGCGCAGATTTTCCAGCATGAAATCGATCACCTAAACGGCATTCTCTTTATCGACCATGCGAAGGATATTCGGAATATGACTGATGATGAGATTGCTGAGTATAAGGAAGAATTAAAGCGCTTAGCGCATGAGCATGCGCATGTGCATTAAAATAAACAAAAAAGCCCCCTTTAGGAGGGGCTTTTATTTAGATATCATTATCCTATTCTTCCATTGTTGTTATTTTTAGGAAGAAAGTCATTCATTAATGAGAAGAATCCCCGATAGCTTTTCAATTCTTCTTCTTGTTTTTTAATAAAACCCTCCATTTCATGAATTTTTTCAAGGGCTGGATAAAACTTTTTTAGTTTTTTATTATTCAAGATCTCATCTTTAAGCGCGTCGTAACTCTTACTTTTTTCTTCGGCTTTTTGTTGGGCAATTGGATCAAGGTAGGCCATGGTAAATTATATTTAATGGTGAATTGAAATTATTTCTCCTCTTTTATATAGGCAAAACTATTTTTTGTCAATTATTATAAGGTGATTGTTCCTGTACAATACTTATATGCAAACTGATCCAAAAAAACT
>CAZVLM010000008.1:0-20370 GCA_964628065.1 uncultured Candidatus Saccharibacteria bacterium | reverse complement strand
TTATAAGGTGATTGTTCCTGTACAATACTTATATGCAAACTGATCCAAAAAAACTCAACTTTGTCTTCTTTGGTACGCCTGATGTTGCGAGCAAGACGCTTGAAATTCTGAAGGAAAACGGATTGATTCCAAGCCTGATTGTCACAGGACCCGATCGGCCGGTGGGACGTCATTTTGTGATGACGCCTCCGCCGGTAAAAGTGTGGGCTATGGAGAATAATATTCCATACATACAACCCGACAAGTCCTCACCCGATTCGCTGCGCGAATCACCCTCTCCACTTCGTGGAGAGGGTTCCGTACCCGATTTGTTCATAGTGGTGGCATACGGAAAAATTCTTTCTCAAGAAGTCATTGATCTGCCAAAACTTGGAACATTAAATATTCACTATTCATTATTGCCACGCTGGCGAGGCGCATCCCCTGTTGAGGCCGCAATTCTGCACGGAGACCTTGAAACAGGAGTATCCATCCAAAAGATGGTTTATAAACTTGATGCGGGACCAGTCATCCGAGAACAGCGAACTTTTATTGATTCCAACGAAACTCATGAGGAACTGCGCAATCGACTTATTCCTATGGGGGCTGATCTTCTTGTCTCCTTAATCAATGAACATGACTATGAAGGAAAAGAACAAGATGAGGAACACATGACTCATTGCGGAAAAACAAAGAAGCAGGATGGATTAGTAGATCCAATAAATGATGCTCCACAAGAGTTATGGAATAAGTATCGAGCCTACTATGGTTGGCCAGGGATTTATTATTTGGATCAGGATGGTAAGCGAGTAAAAATAACGAAGGCTCGCTTTGAAAATAATAAGTTTGTTATTGAGAGAATTACCCCTGAAGGAAAGAAGGAAATTACACTTAACTAATTTCGCAAAACAAAAACACCTCCGCCTTGGAGCGCTTACAAATTTTTTGAGCTTCCCCGCTCTATGAATCGCATGGGGTCTCAAAAAATTTCTAAGCATCTCCTGCGCCAGAGGTGTTTTTGCTTAACTTAATCTGATTATTTAATTCCGAGAAGTTCTACATCAAAGATAAGTGTTGCATTTGGAGGAATGGCTCCGGGAATTCCCTGCGGTCCGTACGCAAGGCTTGAAGGGATAGTGAATTCGTACTTAGATCCTACGGTCATAAGCTGGAGACCTTCGGTCCATCCTTTGATAACTCCGTTAAGTGGAAATTCGATCGGTTCTCCTCGCTTGTAAGAACTATCGAATACGGTTCCATCGGTAAGGCGTCCTTCATAGTGAACTTTTACGGTAGAAGTTGCGGTTGGCTTTGCTCCGGTTCCCTCTTTGATAATTTTATACTGAAGTCCTGATGTTGTGGTGATTGTTGTTGATTCCATAGTTTTTGGCTGATTAGTTGATACGGTCTGTACCGGCTCCACAGTATCAGAAGTTGTCGCTACTGGCAACGGAGCATCATCCTTTGTTGCATTATTTCGCAGGATAAGTCCTACGGCAATAATAACTACTGCCAATCCTATAATAATTAAAGTGTTTCTTAATTTACTTGTTCCATCCATAAAATCCTTTTCGTGTTAGTTGTTTTAATAATCCTCGTCCTTTTCTAAGAAGCGTCTGTCGCTTGCCTCGGCCTTGCTTGATCATTTCTAGAATTTCGCCTGCTGCCTGATCAATTGCACTATAAAGATCTTCACCAGAAGCTTCTACGTAATAAGTTTGTCCATTCGTGTCAACAGTGATTTCTGCGGTAAAAAGATCTGGTCCTGCCTTGTGGTGATTAGAAGTCTTTCCGATTTCGGCATGCACGTATGCATTCTCGTGAATGAATTTTTCAAGTGAGCTTAACTTATCATTGGTATACTCTTTCAAGGCATCCGTTAGTGGCATATGTAGTCCTTTGATCGTAATATTCATAGTGATAGGAAGCATGATTGGTTATCCTTCGCGCTTCCATGCTTAGTATACCACACCTTTTTATTGCCAAAAAATCGGTTTTCTTGACTTAGTTTTCGTTAAAGGCGATACTTGGTTATGAAATTATTGTTAACGAAAATGTTCATTATGAAAACCGAAGATGACAGTGAAATAGACTTGAAAAAGTACCACGGACTGATTTCTCGTGTACCGGATTTTGAACGACGTTATGGCGATATTGCCAACAAATATGCCTTGGAGCAACGATTTCCTGCCCACCAAAGAGTTCCCTGGAAAACTTTAGTAAATAATCAGTTTCCAAACACGTTTGAAAATACGACTACCGGGAGAAAAGATTGGTTATGGCTCGTTACGACCCATCGAACACTTTTTAAAAAACAAGAAGAAGTAAGGAAGCACGCGAAAGAAACTGAAAAAAAGGAAGTAGAACGGCAAAAGCCTATACCAAGATTCAAACGGCGTGAACCTAACACTGAGTTCAGCAAGAAACCTTCAGATGAAGAACTAATTCTCATCCACAAGGTAGACCACGATAGGGATTCAAGGCAACACCATGAAGACCTAACCAAGGACCTACCTTACTACGAACTGTAAAACTACATCATCAAACTTCTTTCCCCCAGAATACCGGGGGAAATTTTTTGCAGCAAAAAACTCCCCTTGTAGGGAGTCTTTTGAGTAATTACTTATTCATCGCAAGCTCTTTGTGGCTCGCTGTTGCATTCGATGCAATCATTTCGGTATTCGTAGTTGCGATCTTATTCATTACGTATTTTGCAAGTCCCTGGTAGTTCGGATTGTATTCCTTAGGATTATAAGCTTCAATTTTCTCTACTGTGGTCTTATCCTTGTAATACTTGGCCGTACTTGCAATCTCTCCTGCAATGTTACGAGTTACCGTATCAATTGCGTCTTCATAACTCTTAAAGATGGTATTACACCCTCGGTAACCGAAGGCATTATATGTCTTTACTCCATTCTTAGGAGGACACTCCTGCTTTCCAGCAGTAGATTCCAAATAAGAAAGGGTTGGAGCAAGTTTCCAGTCCACCTTGTATTTATCGGCAAGAGTGACGAATGTCATCCCGTACCCTGCAAGGGGAAGGTTTCCTCGATCTGTAAAGAACTTATCGATTTTTGCCGCTCGCTCAGCCTGAGTTAGGCCGTCTACGAGAACAGACTCAATCGATGTGTTATATGAACTGCCAGTTGGCGCCTCTGCTTGTACAATCGGGGTTATTAAACCGATTGACAGACCGACAATGAGGATGTACCCAAGCGCCATCTGACGAAAGATGTTGAAATTTTTGGACATAAGTGATGGTTTCGCTCCATCAAACGTCGCGGTAGGAATGATTCCGAAGATTCTGAATGAATTCAAAACCAGGGGAATAAAAATGACCTGAACTTCAGGACTGCTTATAGTCTAGCATATCCAAAGCTTGCTGTCAAGCTTTTTGTGTGGTATTTTAATAAATATTCCTAAATAAGCCTTATTTTATAAGGGTTTTCTAAAATAGCCTTATTTTATCAATGTCCTACCATACTTATTCTATAAGGGTAATTTGTCGAATTATGATAAGATTACTTTATGAAATCTTTATCTTCATTCCGCTCGATCATGTTGAAACTCTCGCCGTTCTGGCTATTTCTTATTCTGTTTAAGTTAGCAGCAGGACTACATTACACCCTACTTTCACCACTTGGGTCGCAAGTATTCCCTGTCTGGGTCGTCGGATTGCTCATCGGAGGCTCAGCGTTTATCCAGTTATGCCTTGATGTGCCGTCAGGATATCTTACTGACAAGTTCGGATACAAGAAAATGCTTGCTGTAACGACAGTTTTCTTTATTGCAGCAGCTGCATGCTTTCTTTTTGGGCTCACAAAGACAACTTACCTTATCTCCTTATTAATAAGTATTCTTGGGTGGCAATTCTTTAGTCCTGGTATCAATGCCTACGTATTAGGACAAGCAAGTGACAAAACTGTTGGAAAACTTATCTCAGCAAAAGAAGTATTTGCATCGATTGGAATTGTATTGGCAAGCATCGTTGTGACATTTGCTGTTTCATGGACACCCAAAGCGATCGCTGGGGCACTTATTCTTGTATTTATGGCAACACTGTTCGCAATTCTCGCCGCCCCAAGAGATGCTCAACAGACCATCGACGCCCCGAAAACTCACGGTAAAAAGGTACATCTTAGCTTCTGGAAGGAATCTATTGTCGCGATGCGAAAGCTTAAACCTGCAAGCTATTTGATTATGATCACAAGCTTCACTGCTTCGACGTTCTACGCCATCATCTGGTTTGTTATTCCCCTCTTAATTGCTGATCAAGTAAAGAATGGAGTACTTGGCCTAGGATTGGGCATCTTTGACTTCTCTGTGGTTATTCTTGGGTTCTTTATTGGACATATCGTTGACTCATTCAACAAGAAGCTTCTTATTCTTGTTGGTATGATTGTTTTCGCCGTCGCAGGAATTCTTCTGGGATCAAACTTCGGATTTATGTTCCTTCTCCTTGGCTTCATTGCAACAGCTGGTGACGAACTCGCAGAACTTTCTCTGTGGGCATGGCTGTACTCAATTGATACGGATAAAAATCACTATGGACTTATCACCGGTATGACGGAAGTCTGGAGCGACCTCGGCTGGACGGTCGGACCGATTATTGCAGGAATTCTTTATTCTACCGTAGGGGCAGGCTGGTCTATTGCAGTCGGAGGAATCATCATCCTTACTAATATTGTCGTTTACATCATTATGCTCGGACACCCATTGCCGGCGATCTGGAAGAAGGTTCCGGGGCATCATCAAAAGAAGTCTCGACATAAGCACTAAGCGCAACTCACCATTGTGATACACTATCCCCATGAATAAGACTGACGAATTTTCATTTATATTAAAACCAAGCAGTCATGGAGTAGGCGTTTTCGCGGTTCACGATATTAAAAAAGATACTCCTATGAGAGTGTTTGCTGATAATAATCCTCGTCGATTTCTTAAAAAAGAATCCGTCCCCGAATTATTTAGGGAATATTGTGCAGATCGAGGAGACATGATGATTTGTCCGCCTGATTTCGGGTACTTACCTCTGGGATGGTACATGAATCATTCTTCTCAGCCTAACACTGAACCTCGAGGGGCATACAGTGAAGAAACAGGGTATCGATTTTTCGCAATCAGAGATATTTTAGCTGGAGAAGAAATTACTATCGACTATAACTTATTAGAAGAACCTGAGGAGTCTAAAGAATCTTATTATGCTCAATAGTGAACCGATTAAAAATGCATTCATCGAAGCCAAAAGTAGATATGCATCGCTCCAGCATGCAAACATTATTTTAACGTTTCGAAAGGAGTTATTTTTCACCATGCGCGCCACTGTTATTTTCAGTTCGTTTTTTAATAAGAAGAGGACTTATATCGTTGTTGTTAACACCAGCAAAAGTCATGCCCTGTCCCAACTATCGCAAGATGATCTGATTGGCTGGATCGGTCACGAACTTGCCCACATTGTTGAATATGAAACCATGACAAACAAGGAGTTAGTCTTATTTTTCGTAAAATATATTTTTAATTTGAAATTCAGGTTCTTCGTAGAGCGAAGAGTGAACGCGTTGGCCTGCAACAACGGATTCGCCAAGGAGCTTTTTCAGACGTTTAAAAAATTCTCTTCGCTTGAAGGATTCGGTGCTCATTATAAAAGATACTTACTCAAACATTACATTCCTGCGTGGAGCGATATTAAGCAATCTTCTGAACAGCAAGGCATTACTGAGTCTGACTATCATAAAGCCATGCAATCCGCTCGCAAATAACCGACCCTTCTCCTTCATTCCTATTCGATAAGAAAATCACTGCTAGATCTTTTCCTGGAATTCGGTAGATCCCTGTTCTGAATCCTATTGAGGATCCTCCATGATACTGAACCTTTTCCCCATTATGATTTTTTAGGAAATAACCGAAACCATAGTAAGTTTCTCCGCCGTCTTCATCGGTCAGCACGTTACGCTTGAACAACGGCTCAGCGCTTTTTGTATCGAGGTAAGTATTCCATTTCACCATATCGTTAATCGAAGAATAAATACCACCATCGCCAATTGTCGCACTTGTGCTATCTTCATCGGTTCGAATCCATGCGTTTCCATCTCGAGAATAACCGTATGCACGATTTGGCACTTCCGTTACTCCTTCTATGTCTACCATAGTATTATCCATTTTTAATGGATCGAAAAAATTCTCCTTAAGGAATATATGAAAGGGTTGCCCAGAAACTTTTTCAATAATCAATTCAAGGATGCAATACGCGCCGTTGCTATACGAATATGCTTTACCAGGATCGAAATAGCCGTGAGTCTGATTCATTTCTAATTCAAGCACTTCTTGGTCATGGATCTGTCCGCGCACATGTTTCATCACATGCTCATAATCCAAAATTCCCGACTGATGTGACAGTAATTCGAAGATGGTGATCGTACGGGCATAGTGCGGAATTACATGAAAGAACTTTTCGATCGTATCATCAAGGGAAACCTTGCCAGATTCAACTAATGTAAGTATTCCCGCAGCAGTAAATTGCTTTGTGACTGATGCCAATCTAAAATTAGTTTCTGGTGTCACAAAGACTTTATGCTCCAAGTCGGCATATCCCGTAAAATACTGGTATGCCAATTTACCATTCTGAACGATGGCAAGCGCGCAACCAGGATTAATACCTTGGTAGACTGTTAAGATTTCTGAGAAGTCTTTCATGATTTTATAATTTCGATTCCCACTCGTTCGCCAAATCCATCATTTCTTCATACAAATCTTTAAATCCTAGATTCCACGCCTGACTCATCAAACCCTCTTCTCCGTCATCCAACAACTCAAGCGCCTGCTTAATAAATCCGGCATCATGATAAATTTTCGCCATTTCTAAGTAAGCCTCAACATTGCCCTGACCTGTTTCTTTCTCATAATTATTTTTAATACTATCGAAGTAGTGTGTGGAAATATCTTTCATTTCTTCGGAGCCGACTGGAAGATTTTTTATTGTTTCAATGACTTTTTCACGAGAAAGAGCAGGGGTCATATCTTTTAATTCTGCCTTATTTGGTATGGAATTTTGATCCAAAGTTTTCATACTTATGAAATTTGCTTATAAAAATGCTCCAAAAAATCCTGTTTAGCTTTTTCTAAGCCTGAAAATAGCGCTAGTTCCAGTGCTGGATTTGTAATACTTGCCAAGAAGGAAAGAGTTTGCTCCCCTTCACCTTCTTGTGATAAGCGAATCAATGTCTTCTTTTCCTCTTCGCTTAAAAATCCAAGAACGCTTGCCGTTACAGACTTTTCAAACATGGCACGAATGCGATCTTTGGCTTCCTTCTGGTCAGATTCCGGTAACTGCGAAAGACCGGTTGCTTCTAAAATTTCGGCAATATACAGGTCTATCGTTTGTAAAGTTATTTTTTGTTCCATATGATTTTAACGTCCATATCCCGAGAGATAGGCACTGACACCTGCGATTGAGCCCGCTATTACATTCGACACCATGCCATATTTTTCAACTAATGCCGCCAGTGCATGCTCTGTTGTTAAGAAATTATAGAAGTGAAAATTCTGAGATAATGTATCCACGAGTTCCGGATTTAGAAAATGATCAATCTTAGCACCCACGAACGAGGCGCCTGCAACCGCTGCCCCTATTGCAAAAGACGGCGCCACCTCTTTAACCGTGTCACCTATTCGAACACTTAATGTCTCTTTTTCTTGCTCTATTTTGGGCTTTTTAAATGATTCTGGGTTCATGGTTTTATTATATCACGACATTTTGCTCTTTTTAATCCTTAAAATCTTTGCTTGGTAAATCGCTCCCACTGTTTGAATCACGCCCATAATAATAAACAGTGCCGGGAATGAATATTTGGCAACGATAAGTCCCCCGACAAGAATTGAAAGTCCCGTAATCATCTGCTCCAGTCCATGCGACATTCCCCAGGCAGCACCATCGTGTTTCTTGTCTTCATACTTTGAATACAGCGCGTCCCATGTTGGATCAGCAAGCGCAAGCGCCACTCCAAGACCCGCCTGAACAATGAATAAGTGTCCTGGTGTCTGCACAAAAAGATAACTCCATGTGAAAATCGCGTTCAATGCATATCCAAGAATCATAAGTCGCTCCTTCCCGAACTTGTCAGCAAGTCTCCCCATAAACATAGAAAGAAAGCCAGTAACAAGCAAATAAGTCGCCCACGCCCATGTAATATTAAAAATATCACCTCCAACACGTCCTGCAAAAATAGCAAACAAGGGACCAAACAACCCTTCGCCGAGCCACCAGAAACTCGCGCCAACCAATAATATTTTTTCTTCCTGACGCATTGCCATAATGGCTATAGTATATCACCCAAAAAAGAATGGTACACTATTCCCATGAAACGCTCCGTCGTCATCATTGCCCATAACGAAGAAACCCGTATCGAGGCCTGCATTCAATCGGTACTTCATCAATCGCTTCCCGCGGATGAAATTATAGTTGTGGTGCATAATTGCACCGACGACACCCTATCTATCGCGCAAAGCGTGAAAGATCCTAGGATTGTCGTTGATGACTATCACGGCCCAGCAGGCATTATCCATGCGCGCATCCGAGGAATCGGACTTACTTCAGGCGACAGGATATTCTGCATCGATGGCGACGCAACTGCCAAACATAATTGGATCTATGAACTTGATCAATTGTTTGAAAAAGATTCAAAGCTTGTCCTTGCTGGATCGTTCGTAAATGTTTCTGGTCCCCTGTTTTGGAAAATATTTACGCCTATTAATCGCCATTTTTGCGTATCGTCATTTAATGTTCCGGGAAATATTTGGGGATCAAGCTTTGCGTTTCCTGTCTCCTTAAAAAAGAATGTGCTTGCTTATCTAAGAGAATCTGAAGAGGTTGCCAAACTACTTGGGCTCGTCCGCAATCCTGACGATTATTGGCTCGCGCTTCGCATGCAAAAGCATGGAACATTGAAAGTAACTAACCAGACTGAAGTATTCGTACAATGGAAACAAACCACCAATAAAGAATGTATGCAGCGCAATCGTGAAGATGTGTCGAATGGAAAAAAGATGAAAGCCTATTTTGAATCTGTGCAACAATAAAAGCCCTTGCGGGCTTTTATTAGTCTTAAATTCCCTGATCTCCTGATGTAATCGTGCTCATGCCGTCTTGGGTTGTGCCCCCAACTCGGAATGTGTGACGTTGCACCAAGTCAATACCAGAAATAATAACTGAATGGCTGTTTGCGTAACCTTCGGTAGAATTCAAATACTGCACGGGCATAGCTGAGTTTCCTGGGATGGCAGAATACCAAAGGGACGAAGTAGTCGGCATACTGGTGTACCATGTGATTCTTGCGGTATTAGACGAAAGAACACTGATCATAATAGTATTGTCCGGAATACTTACGTAATTTTCGGCCGATGACAACTGCGGTACAATAAGGATTGCCAGTGCTGCCAATACGGCGGTAAAAGCGGTCATTTTTGTAATAATCTTCTTCATATGGTTATAAATACTGATTATTCTGATAAAATTCATGCTTCGACATAATCAGTATGGACCTATCTGGGAGTATTGCAAGCATGTTATGCACAGGGGCCATTTCCTGTGCTATAATGAAATCCTATGAAAAATACAATGAACACGCTCAAGCCGCATGCGGCAAAGATTATTTCAGGACTTATTATCCTTATCGTAGTCGTGGTTATTATCATTATTGCTGTTACGGCACCTAAAAAGTCGTCAGCACCCGGTACAGAGCCTACGGTTACCACCCCCGAAACCGGAGTAACTACAACAAAACCATCAACAACACCTCCAACTATTGGGACAGCAGTTATTGGCACAGAACCTTACATTATTCCTTACACCGCAAAAGCAACATTAACCGTTGACCCTGATGCAGATACTCATGGATCATTCTCTGTTATCTTTACCATCGACCCAAGTAATAAAGATATTGTTTTCAGCCCGACCTGTAAAAACGGAGACGGTACCACATTCACCGATGGAGTCGCATTCTCATTTATCCGAGACGGTGCCCATGTAACCAATCCTAACTTGTCACAGGCAAGCTGTGTCGTCCTTAACCGAGGGACTGCTACAAAGACTGCTGACGGATACTTCCTTATCAAGGCTGGTCAGCAGAACCCATTCGAACTTATCGTTGTTAACAATCCAAGTGACGGAGGAAAGTACAGTCTCCAGCTTACAAACATTGCATACCGACGCTCTGCGAAGTCTGTTCCCCTGTTCTTTAAGTTGAGTCCTCAGACATTGTCAGGACTTAAGACAAACACTATCACTCTTTAAAAAGATTGAGTAAGTAAAAAACCCTTCGACAAGCTCGAGGGTTTTTTACTTGATAATTAATTTGCTGACGCGTCTCCCATAGGATTAGGAACCTGAACGTTGATAGTGGTTGTGTCTGCTGGTTTATTTGTTCCTCGTATTGCTGGTAATGCGTATACAAAGAAAAGTACGATAATAACAATAGCGATAATGACTCCGATAATAATTCCTGCTGCTCCTCCGTCTCCATTGTTATTTCCTGGCGTGTTGATGATGGTTGTCATAAATGTAAATCGTTAAGTCTTTTAAAAGGGACTTATTAAGTATACTCCCTCATGCTAAATGAAGCTACCACTATTTTTAAAACAAAAAGCACCGTCAAGTGCTTCAGTGGTTACTATATGAGTGAAGATTCCTGGAATTCTTTCCGTGGTTTCTTGTAGAGGATCCATGCGACCGGCAGGAATGCAACACCAGCCAAGAAGACAAACAATGTCGAAAATTCAAGCGCGGCGCGGAGCCCGTGCGCATCTGAAATAGTTCCAATAATTGCAGGAGCGAACGCCTCTCCGATCAAGTGAATAATGAGTACGTAAATTCCAAATGCGGACGCGCGGAACTGTTTAGGTACCACATCGTGAAGCACCGCCGTAACCGGACCAAGGTATACTGAAAGAAATGCTGCGCCTGTGAGGAAGAAAATAAGAAATAATCCTTTTGTTGTGTCAGCTAACCCGAAATACATAAGTGGTGCCGAAATAATGAGAGATAACGCAACCACCATACTTCTTCCCCAATGGTATTTTTTATGAAGATAGTCAGCAATATATGACCCTGCAAGAACACCAACCACTGATGCCGCCATCATGCCAACCCCTAGAATAAGTGACGCGTCTTTCACGTTGTAATCCTTGTATCGAGTAATAAACTCAACTCCCCAAGTGATAAACGCTCCCACTGCAAATGAGACCAGTGTTCCACTGACAATAATCCATGCAAGGGCGCTATTTTTAGCGAGCGACCAAAGCGAAACTTTTGGTTCATTATGAACAACACGTTTATCCTTAATTAAGAAAGCTGACAATGCCAAAATAACTCCCGGAATAGAAACAATGAAAAACGCTAGTCGCCAGTTGTTGAAATAAAACGCAACAAGCCCTCCGATAATGGCACCAAGCGTTCCTCCGATAAGCATTCCAATGCTAAAGATTCCTTGCACCTGCGCATTCATTTCATCGGGAAAGTTGTCTGTGATCATGGATACGGCTGCTGGTCCATAACTCGCTTCACCGATTCCTACCACCGATCGAATACCAAGGAGCGCCTTAAAACTTCCTGCAAGTCCTGATGCGAATGTCGCCGCACTCCATAGAAATACACCACCAGCAATAATCACCTTTCGACTGACACGATCAGCTAAAATTCCCATCGGAAATGTCGCAAGAGATTGCACCAACAAAAACATGGTTCCTAATATACCTAAGTGAAAATCAGTTAATCCAAATTCAATTTTTAATTGTCCAAAGAGTGGAAATACCACCTGTCGGTCTAAGTAGTTAAGGAGATTAATGAGTGTAAGTACCCATAACATCACCTTTTGATTACGAGAAATGTTTTTAAACATTTTTGGAGTATAGCACATTGCCCATTCTTTTCCATAAAAAACCCACCTGAATTGCTTCAGGCGGGTCGGTCTTTTCTCGGTGTAAACCTAATAATCAATAGTAAAGGTGGTTTCATTTGGAAACTCCAATCTCCTTGTTTTTAAGTAAGCTGCTATCGTCTTAATTTTTCTTTTCGAAAGCTTTCTGTTCTCATTCAAGCCTTCCTCCGAAAACTCAAGCAGTTCGCCGAGCGAGTTGCACTTAGCGGACATTATTAAGTTGAAAACTTCAGGCGGCAAATCGAGATCTTCGAGGGGCTTTGCAAGCACCGTCTTCTGCTCTTCGTGCAATGCGAGCATTGCGTCTGCGAACACTCTCAGCTCCTTTGCATTTTCGTTGTCCGTGTCCAAAACTTCGTCCAGCCGATAGTGCATTTCGCTCATGGTTGCGATGCTGCAAAAGGCTTTCAAGGTTTTCAATCTGGATTCAGAATGCCTGCTCAGCTTACGGTAGTGATTCCACAATGACTCGGCATCGTGAGGCTTTTCTAGCAACCAGGTTGTCATGGTTCCTTCCAGCTCAATACGCGATTTCAGAAGCAGCATTTTTTCCATGAGGGAAACCTCTTTGCCCTCTATAGCATCTTTAATCGCCTCCAGATCTTCACCGCTGACAATAAGGTACATCGCTTTTTCAAACGCTTTCGAGCGCTGCTCGGTTCCTGCTAAAGACTCTTCGTAGGCTCGCATCGCCTGACTGAATGTCGAAGCACGCTTAATCATTGCATCTACATGAAAAAAATGACTTTCAGAAGATGACGCCGATCGTCCGCAAAGCAAATCTGCATCGTGAAATGTTTTTGCAGTAGATTTGCCATTTAGCGGGATACCTAAGGCTATCTTTAAGAGGGGCTGCGGAATAGTATTTTCCGTCAATTCATTGAACTTCTTTAAGTTTACTAGTTGCGTTTTCGTTGTCATGGTCATATTTTTTTGTAAGGTAAATGGTTTCTATCCACTTGAAAATAGCACATACTTAAGCATATGTCAAAATACCCTTTAAGTCGTCTCGCCTAGATATGGTATGCACAACTCCTTCCCTGTTTTCCTTAACTTTTCAAAAAAGTTCTTCTGGATACGTCCTGGGCGGAAGCTATCCATTTGCGCATGAAGGCTCGAGGCGATGTGCACACTGTGCCGACCAAATCTTTTTCCTAATTCGTCCACCACTTCAAATATCTTTTGCTTCTCTATCACTTGCTCTGAGTTTCCAAACAAATCAAGTTGTACACGAGCTTCAGGACAAAACTGCGAAAGAGTTACCCCAGTCGTGCGGTACATTTTTCCTCCTAAATCAATCTTTGCAAACTGCTGTCGCACTTTTTCAATAATGATCGTTGGCATATGTGTAGGTGTTTCAAGGATAAGCTCGTAGCTTTGATACTTATATTCTTTACTCTTTAAAAACCAATGGACCGTCTTTGGAACCAATCCATGCACTCGTGCCTTGATACATGCGTTTTCAATATTGCGTGCTAATTCTGCAAAGAGCTCTGCACGATCTGACTTTGCCTGATTAAAACTAAGCGTTCGTGAAATAGATTTTGGTTTCTCTGGTTCTCCAATACTTAACTGGAACACCATTCTTCCGTTTAATTCATTCCAAATATCAATCAATGGTGCGTGCGCAAAAAGCTTCAACTGTTCATATGAGAGACTTGCTAACGCCTGCGCACTACTTATTCCTTTAGAAGTAAGATTCGCTCTCGTGCTCCACCCAACACCCCAAATATCTCCCACCGCAACTTTATTAAGAACGTCTGAAATTTGAGACATGGAAATCATACAGACACCATGGGGCTTATTTCGTTTTGAGCCAACTTTTGCCAATACTTTTGTGGGCGCACACCCTAAAGAAACAGAAATATTTAATTCCTGCTGTATATCATCTTGAATCCTTCTCAAGATTTCTTCATACGACATACGATTTACTTTTCTGTAGTTCGTAATATCAGCAAAACACTCATCGATACTGTACTCCTCTACTAAATGTGTATACCTTCGAACAATTGCAAACATGCGACTCGAATACATGGCGTATGCCTCATAGTCAGAACTCACAATGGCAACCTGCGGAAAATCACGCCGTATTTGATAAATAGTCATGGCGCGTGTAATCCCGAGTGCTTTCGCCTCATACGACATCGATGTTGCAATGCCTCGCTCTTCGCCTGTTACCACCGGCCTCCCGCGTAGTTTTGGATTCTTCGACGACTCAACGGACGCGAAAAATGAATCCGCATCCAAGTGAAGAATCGCTCTTGGAAATTCTTGAGATGATTCCATGGTAATAAGTGTTAGTACTTCCTGATAATGGCGGTTACTACGCCCTGAATACGCAATTCGCCTTTTGGATAAATAGGCTTGAACAGTTTATTGGCAGGCTCTAGATAAAACTTTTCATCTTTTTTTCTTAAGTATTTAAGGGTATATTCCCCGTCTATTTCTGCAACCACAATAACACCAGGTTTTGGAGTACCCGTACGATCAATAAGCACCAGGTCGCCATTAAAAATTCCCGCGTCTTTCATAGAGTCACCACTTACGGAAAGCATGTACGTCGCTTCTTTGTTATCAATTAACAGCTCATCGAGCGAAAGCGTATTTGATAAGTCTTCCTCCGCGATCGTCGGAAATCCTGCCTGGATACTTCCGAGAACTTTTATTTTGAGAAACTCAGGACCTCGGACAATCATTCTTTTATCCCGCGCTAAAAACCCTTCTTCAATAAGTTTATTTACCGCGTACAATACCCCACCTTTGGATGCGTATCCCAACAGTTTTTGCATTTCCTGATACGTTGGCAATCGTTTGTGCGAAGCATAGAACGATTTGATTTTTCGACGCTGTTCTTTCACGGATTAAGTATATTCGTACGGAAGTACAAAGTCAACTTTCCCAACAAAAAACCGCCTTGCCCTTCGAAGCTTTAGCGGAGAATGGGATTAAGCGGTCTTCTTTGCGTCCTGTAATTTGTGGTAATACACGTACGACATGATAAGAAGTAGGATAAATGCGATTGGCATAAGGATTCCAATATTGAGTCCCCCAACAACAATAATACTGATCAATGCGACAATGAAGTCAATTCCAAATCCTGCATACGCCCACTCTTTTACTCGAGCAGGCACCTGAGGAATCACCAATGCCAAACATCCAAGAATCTTAAACACCGCAAGAATCGTTACGAAGTATAACGGATACCCAAGACTCGTAATACCATTGATTGACATCTCACTATGAGACGTCAGCGCTACAAGCACTCCTTCGAAAAGGAAAATAATAATGGTTGGAATCCAAAATAAAATTTTATCTTTTTTCATATGCTAGCTATTTTACTGCATCAATGGAAATTCCGCCACTGTTTCATAATTAAATTCGGTCGGTGCAACTTCGGGAACGCCTTCCTCGATATGTTTTCGGCGGACTTCATATGAATTTATTCCCTTAATGATTTTATAATATTCGCCGAAGCCTGCAGCGTAGCATTGAATCTTTGTAGTGCCCACAACTCGGTCAGCATCTTCTTTTTGAGGATCTACATTGTTACAACTTCCCTGCACTTCCTCAATTCTTTTTGAAACGACAATACCGTTGGCGTACGTCACATCCAAAGATACTTGCGTCTTTGGTAAGCCATCAAGGTCTTCTCCTCCATTAGGGAACCGCCACGCGAAACTTGTTGCTTCTGCAGTTCCCGTTGTTACCACTGGCTCACCCGCAGGATTATGGGTATTGTTTTTACCAGGACGAAGTACAGCTACTACTATAACTGCAATGATGATCAAAACACTGAGAATTATAAAGATCGTTTTTGTTGGTTTCATAGATTAAGTATACCACCTTACTGTGTTGACTTAATCTATACATAGTGTATAGTTTCATCGAACTATTCCTAACCATTATCAAATCCCCCGTCCTATGTTGAAAGAAAATCAAATATCGCTTGTAAAAACATCGTTTGCATTAATCGATACCGACCTTGGCTATGCCACGATGTATTTATTCTTTAAGAACTTATTCATGGCTAACCCTAGCTTGGAAAGCGGCATGTTTGCCCATACCAACCAAAATGAACAATCAGGTAAACTGTTAGATGCTATTACCGAGGTGGTAAACAATTTGAACGACCTTACACCGGTTGTTCCCACCCTTAAGGCACTGGGTAAAAAGCATGCTGGTTTCGGAGTAACGAGCGAACATTACGACCAGGTAGGCGAAGCGCTTATACAAGCTTTAAAAACAGTATTAAGAAAAGATTTCACTGCCGAAGTTGAAGAGGCCTGGAAAGCTGCCTACGGCGTACTTTCCGCAACTATGCAGGAAGGCGCAGCGGAATAACAATTAATTAAATAACTTAAAAATAAAAGTGAACCATTTCAGGTTCGCTTTTTGTTTTACTTAAAACTTACTCACAAGAAAATTTTTGATATGTTTTACGGCACTATCAAACTCTTCTTTCGTAATCTGAAAATCGTGATTTGTATCAAAAAACTCAATACTTACCGCAGGAGAAAGTTTGTATTTTTCCTTACTATCAGCGCCACCATACTCATCACGCATTCCTTGGAGAATAAGTAAAGGAGTTTTAAGGTGCTCAAGGTGCGCATATCGCTCAAGCTCAGGACCATGGTCGGGATAATGGAATGGATAACCGAGGCATACGATCTTTTTAATGCCGACCTCATCCGCGACAAGTGATGCAATTCTTCCACCTGCTGAACGTGAAAGAACTGCCACTTCGGTTCCCGCAGGAAGTCTCCTTATGAACTTTTTTAAATTCTTGCAACGACCTTCAATGCTTCCCTCTCTCCATGCATCAGGGGAAAGATAGTGCTTTAATCGTTTTGGATGTGCAAACAATGCAAGGACTTTTATTGGGTAACGTAAAAACTTTGGAAGACTATTTATAATTTTGTTCGATGTTATCAATGCTGAACTTCCCACCCCGTGCGGGTTGTACCATACTGGCTTATACTCCATATCCGAAAGAGCCCCTACCAGCGATCTGATAAAAGGGCCGTCTTTCTCGTAACTGTCGCGCTCGATAATGAGAAGAATTTTTTGCTTCATTACTTACTATAATGTACATTATTCGTTTCTGAATTCCAAAATATCCCCCGGCTGGCACTCCAGTGCCCTGCAAATAGCCTCGAGAGTTGAGAAGCGCACCGCTTTTGCTTTTCCATTTTTCAAAATAGAAAGGTTTGCCATAGTAATGCCAACTTTTTCAGTGAGTTCGGTTACACTCATTTTACGCTTTGCAAGCATGACGTCGATGTTGATGATGATTGCCATAATTATATATAAGTATAGAACATTACACCGTTAAGTCATTCTCCGACTTGAATGCAATCGCATTTTCTAATAATCGCTTTAATACACTTACAAATACTGCAAATACAAAAGGTGTACCTGCAATGATAAGACCCATGCCGATGAGTCCTGGTGCATCGACGACTTGCCCTACAGGATAGAAGAACGTCGGTACTCCAACGGCGTACAGCACCCCAATCATGAGTGCGGAATACTTAATTACAGTAAGTCGCTGCAGTGACGCTTCAGAGAAAGCATTGTTGGCATCAACTGATTTAAGAAGCGCGAAGCCTTGATATAGAATCGTAAAAAATGGCAGCGCGGCAAGCCACATGCCGATCATGATAGGATAATGCAAGTACGCGAATTGTGGAAACTCAATGCCTATTCCCTTGCCAACGGCAGGTACGATAAAAATGCAAAATGCCAGCGCGATGAGCCCAATAATAATAAGAGCTGTTTTTAAAAATAAAGTGGAACCTCGTTTCATGATAATAATGAATGCTTACTTAATAATAAAAACAGCTTATCCTACTATTTATCGTTTATCAATATATTATTATCGTTATAAAACATATTCTTTTTTAAGTAAAGTGAGTCACTAAACTTAAAAATCTGGTAAAATAATTCTATGAATAAGGCGATCTCAAACGGCACAGTTCACAATACACCCGCAGACTTAAAGAAGGTTCTTGCTGCTACGCCAAAAATGCATGCAGCATGGCAGGACATCACTCCCCTTGCACGCAATGAGTTCATCTGTTGGATCGAGTCTGCGAAGAAAAACGAAACACGAGCTCATCGCATCGACGTTGCGAAAGATAAATTACTCAAAGGTGAACGTCGGCCGTGCTGTTGGGCAGGGTGTCCGCATCGGTAGAGAATAATTATTTTTTGCACGACTGTGCTAGACTTTACTTATGAAAAAATATCTTCTGCTCGCATCAGTCGCAGGTCTTATTATCGGATTTTTTGGCGCTTACTTATTACTTCCTTCTCTGTACTCAAGTAAACCTCAGCCAGTCGCTGCCACTCCTACCGTCAAAGACCCTGAGGCAATGAAGCTCTTTAAGAATATTGCCGCATACGATCAGCTGAAAGACGCATTCATTATAAAATACATAGGATACTATCCTCAGAACGATTCTACGACTCCTCCAAATTCTATGATTTTGATTCAAAAAGAAACATGCGCCAATGGATGCATCAGCTACTCGATCGTTGATACCAAGAAAGAAACGGTCGTTAATGATCTTTTTCCATGGGTTTGCGATACCGACTGCAGCGACATGATTGCCCCCATCGCTATTCTCGACGAGAACAAGCTGTTGGCAACCATTACTCATTACAGCACCGACGATAGCATAGATCTTGTCGTCACCGATTTCAATGGAGTCGTCATTAAGAACCTTCTTTCCCTTTCTGAAAAACAAACTGCCGAAACATCTTATTCGTCAACCGGAATGCTCACTGACGTCGCTTTCGATATTATAACCTACACTGATAATTCGAAACGAGAAGAAGTTGAGCGTGCTTATCGTCATATCAGGAGCGATGATTTGATTGTTAGGGGTGTTGAGTACATTTAAATAATAAAAAACCTGCTTGGTGCAGGTTTTTTATTATTTCTTCTTAGAAACTTTCTTCACTGCTTTCTTTGGCTTTTCTGCCTTAGGAGCTTTTGCAGTCTTAGTTGCTTTTGGTTCAACTGCCTTTGGAGCAGGAGCCTTGGCTTCTTTCGCTACTGGAGCTGGCGTCGCTTTTGAAGCGGTCATCATTCCCATCAACGTATCAAGTTTCATGCTCATGGTCTGGAGCTGCTTGATCACGCCGTCCATATTAGGAGCGGCTGCTGGTGCGGGAGTAAATCGCGGTGCTCGATCATTGAATCCGCCTCGATCACTTTTGAAATCCTTTCGGAAATCGCTTCGTGAGTCTGTTTTGAATCCTCGATCCTTCTGGAATGGGTCACGTCGTTCAAATGTTTCCTCGCCTCGCATTTTCGAGAAGCAGTCGTTACAAAATACTTGCTTTCCTGCTGATGGTCGAAACGGCACCTGGCATGACTTTCCGCATTCTGCACATGTCGCAGGATGCATCTGTCGATCCTCCTTGTTAAAGCCTCCTCCGTTGTTATCCCAAGACTTTTTCTTGAAATCAGGTCGGAACCCTCCCTTTTTGAAATCTTTCATATGAGTTGATATTACATTACTTCCATAAATAAGTCAAGTATTCTTCCCTATTCTTTGCTTCATCAAAAAAGGCGCCCTTGCGAGCGCCCATTATCTTTGTGGGACCAAATGTTTGGAAAGCGTTATTCGTTTTTAGCGTCGTCGATTATTTCATCGGCTTCCTCTATTTTCTTTTCGCCTTCTTTGCGAACCTCTTCAGCTCGTTCGGTTGCCTTAACTACTTTCTCTTGTTTTACAACCTCTTCTTTCTTTTCCTCGAGCTTTTCTTTTTCTCCTTTTACTTTGTCATCTTCCATGATTTCCAATTTTAAGTTAAAAAATATAATCCAATTCAAAATTTTGATAGTACTCATCCTGTGGGATACGTCCACACAACCTTTATCTTCCGGTTTCATCATACCGCTGAAGCACGTGCCGTACGTACTCAATTTGAGACTTCGTAATAACAGGTGAATCTTCTTCAAGCGCAACAAATTGAAGCGTTACCGGCTCCGGAGCATTTATAAACTCCTTACTTACTGGCGCTTCCTGAGCTGTATACACATCTTCTAAAGTCTGTGCATGGGTACGATACTTTTCCATAAGGGTTGCTGGCTCGTCGCCCGGCTGCGCAATAAGGGTTAAGTTCTCGATTAAAAAGAAACACTGAACCAGCTTATTTTCTTTGGTTGCTATCTCGCACATTTCTAACATGTTGCGGTAAGGCGTCAACGTTAGCTTCTCTTTGTATAACACTGATGCTATTTCCTTGCTCATCTTTAATTGTTAAGGGTTAGGAAAAATTAATTCAGTAAAACCATATCATTTATCGTATGCCGTGTCAATTACTCTTCATAGATTACCCAAGAAAAATCCCCCTGCTTTCGCAGGGGGATATTGTTATCTATGAAGTTTACTCTTGTACAAACACCTTTTGAGTGCCTGTCTTTGTTGTTACAAAGTACAGACCGTTT
>CAZVLM010000007.1:24174-32301 GCA_964628065.1 uncultured Candidatus Saccharibacteria bacterium | reverse complement strand
AATCTCGCACGCGCATAAGCCCGAAGAGTTCTCCTGATTTCTCGTGGCGGTAGCACGTTCCGTATTCTGCCAATCGAAGAGGGAGGTCTTTGTAGCTGTGCTGTTCGGCATTGAAGATTGCATGGTGGTGCGGACAGTTCATTGCCTTCAAGTAGTACTTACCACCTTCGTATTCCATCGGAGGGTACATTGAATCCTCATAGTAAGGAAGGTGTCCTGATGTAAGGTACATGCTTTCTTTTGCAATATGTGGCGTTTTTACACGGTCATAGCCGGCAAGGAATTCTGTTTCCTTGGCAAGCTTTTCTAGCTCTTCTACAAGAACAGCGCCGTTTGGAAGCCAAAGCGGAAGTCCTGGTCCTACAAAATCAGAAAAGGCATAAAGGCTCATTTCAGTCCCGAGCTTTCGATGGTCTCGTTTAGCAGATTCCTCCTGGAGTTTAATATACGCGTCCAATGCTTCGCCGGTCTCAAATGCTAGCCCATATACACGTGTAAGCATTTTATTTTTTTCATCTCCTCTCCAATAAGCGCCAGCCATTCGGTCAATTTTGAATGAGTCAGTAGGAATTTCCTTTGCAGGATTCTCTACATGTCCACCTCGGCAAAGGTCGGTAAAGCCGCCTGAAGTGTACAAGGTAATTTTTTCTCCACGATCGGCGATTTCATTAATCAGTTCTTCCTTGTAAGGATTTCCCTTGAAGATTTCTAGCGCCACTTCTTTTGAAACTTCTTTATGAGTAAACTCAGTCCACTTTTTTAAGTTTTTTCGCATCGAGGTCTGGAACTTTTTCAAGTCAGCTTCGACGATCTTATCCGCACCAAAATCAATGTCGTAATAAAATCCATTATCAACAGCTGGTCCCAAGGTCAACTGCGCGTTTGGATAGTCTTCCAAAACCGCCTGCGCCAGGACATGGGCAAGCGTATGACGCATATTAGATAGGTGTTGATTTGTTTCCATAATGCATCTACTGTAGCATTTTTGCGGGGAATTGGGGAGGGGGAGTTGACACTAATCAAATAAAATGATTATATAGTCAGGAATATTAAAACTAAACCGTTATGAAAAAGAAAACTAGTATTGAGAAGCTCTCCTGGGCTGAAGCCACAGGAGCATTGTCGCCAGTAGGCGTAGGTGCAAAGTATGCCTCAGGCGGAGGTGGAGATACTTCTTATACCGCACAACAGAAAAAAGATATTGAAAAACAAAAGAAGAAAAAGTAAATTCAGAAAACTAAAAAAGCACCCGGCAACGGGTGCAATTTTATTTTAAATTTATTTTTCCTTATATGTTTCTTGATACTGCGTATGGGAGCATGCTTACCTATGACTTACGTATGTATTGATGAAAGCGGCGATAGTGGATATTCTAAGAAATCAAGCAGATACTTTATCGTGTCTGCTGTCATAGTAGAAGACCTAGCTATTTTGCGTAAAATCGCAAAAGATACTTATAGGCATGTTCGTAGCGGAAACAGTAGGGGAATTTTACATGCTTACTCAGAAAACAATATTACAAAAAATAGACTAACCAAAAAGCTTTTATTGTCTGAAATAAGTTGTATTGCTGTTTATTTCGATAAAGGGAAAAATTACTCGGGGGACATTTATTTGAGACTTCTTGAAAAGCTTGCAGATTACTTAAAAAATAGAGAAGTCCAGTTCATAATTTCAAGACGAGACAGCAGAAAAATTTATAATGAGAATATTATAACCATGTTTGAGGTATACGGAATAAGAGCTGCGCTGTCTGATCCGGCTCGTGAAAAAGCTCTCCAGATAGCTGATTTCTATGCATGGGTCATTTTTTCAAAGTTCGAAAAAGAAAATGGAGAGTATTTCGAAAAATTGAAACACTTGATAAAAATAATATCCTAAAACAACAAAGCCTCCGAGGAACGAATGGGCCACATGCCTGCGGCCCTCCTTCGGAGGTCTAACTTGTTATGCTCTCATAGGATATAAAATCACTAAATCAAAGTCAAATAAAGTTCTTTATTTTTTCTTTATAACAACTCCTTCATCTTATCAATTAGCAAACTTCTCTCACCATTACGATCAGAAATCTTTCCTTTTACGATGACTAACTTATCAGTCACGCAGAACTTTTTCATTTCCTCGTATGATTTTGGGAAGACGACACATTCGAGTGATCCGGTAAGGTCCGCGATGCGGACGAACGCCATCTTCTCATTTTTCGCCTTGGTAAGAATTTCTTTGCAGTCCTCAACGATCCCGGCAATAACGACATCGCTTGCAGTTGGATCATTTTTAATTTGCAGAATCGTTTGCTTCGCATTACTTAGTCGGTCAGCAAATTTTTCAAGGGGGTGACCGCTTACATACAGTCCTAGCAATTCCTTTTCCCATAGTAGTCGCTGTTTCGTATCAACAGCTTCAGCGTCCTTCATGACAAGTTTTGCTTTCGGCGCATCCGCAAGTCCTGCAAAAAGGGACATTTGGTCGCCTCCGTCTTTTGCGCACTCCTTGTTAAAGGCAATCATGTCTTCCATATTTGCAAGAAGCTTGCCTCGTTCTTCAAACGAATCGAATGCACCAGTCATAATCAATGCTTCGAGTGATCGTTTGTTCATATTTTTATGAGTGACTCGTTCAAGGAAATTTTCAAGACTCGTGAATCGTCCATTTGCTTTTCGTTCTGCAATGATTGCTTTTCCAATTTCTTCTCCGAAATTCTTAATACTTCGAAGTCCGAATCGAATCTTATCGGTTACCACACCGTCTTCCACTACCACCGTAAAGTTCAAGAATGATTCGTTCACATCTGGCGGAAGGATCTTGAATCCCATTCGCTTCGTCTCCATAATCATTTCCGTTACGGTGTCCAAGTTATCCGATTCGCAGGTAAGGATGGCTGTCATGAACTCTGCGGGGTAGTGTGCCTTCAAATACGCTGTACGATACGCAAGAAGAGCATATACTGCACTGTGTGACTTGTTAAATCCGTATGCGGCAAATGTTTCAATCATGTCCCAAAGTTCTTTCGCAACTTCAGGTTTCATGCCATTTTCAATGCACCCATCAATAAAGTGTCCTTTTTGTTTGGCCATTTCCTCGGGAATTTTCTTACCCACCGCCTTTCGGAATTTATCCGATTCTCCTCGTGTGTATCCTGCAAGGTCTGTGGCCATACGCATCACGTCCTCCTGGTATACGATAATTCCGTAGGTGTTTTTCAAGATGGGTTCCATGCGCGGGTCAGGATATTTAATTTTCCGTGGGTCGTGTTTACGTTCAATATAATCTGGAATGAAAGCCATTGGTCCTGGTCGATAGAGTGACGCCATGGCGATCAAGTCTTCTAGGTTGCTTGGCTGAAGCTCCTTAAGCCATTTTTGCATACCCGCTGATGCAAATTGAAATACTCCGACCGTTTCTCCGCGTCCGAAGAGTTCGTACGTTAGTTTGTCATTAAGTTCAACTTTTTCAATATCAATTTCAATACCGCGAATAGCGCGAATACGATCAAGGGCTTCCGCAAGAATACTTAAGTTTCGTAGTCCAAGGAAGTCGAACTTAGGAAGGTTAATGATTCCTTCGCGATCTCCGGAGTACATGTCGTATTGGGTGATTACTTTTCCTTCGCCCTTCGGGTCGAGTTGTACCGGAGAGAAGTCGTCCACGCGCCCAGTTGGTGAAATAACCACGCCGGCGGCATGCACAGAAATGTGTCGAACGTTTCCTTCAATCTTTTTTGCGAGGTCGATGATTTCCTGTGTTGATCGATCGCTATCATATTGCTCCTTAAGTTCCGGAACCATATCCATGGCACGATCAAGCGTCATGGCAAACCCCTGCGTTCCCATTGGAATCATTTTTGAAAGTTGGTCACCGGTTGAGTACGGATATCCTAGTGCACGCGCAACATCGCGTACCGCTCCTCGTGCCGCCATGGTTCCGAAGGTTCCGATTTGTGCAACAGCTGCTTCACCATATTTATTTCGCGCATAGGTAATAATTTCGTCACGACGATCGTCGGCGAAGTCCATATCGATATCGGGAAGTGATGGTCGATCAGGGTTCAAGAATCGTTCAAAGAGTAATCCGTACTTAAGAGGGTTAATGTTTGAAATACCCGCAAGATACGCCACCATCGATCCGGCGGCCGAACCTCGGGTTTGTCCGTAAATACCTAATTCTTTCGCAGCGCGGAAAAAGTCGGATACGCAGAGAAAGTATGAAGGATAGCCTTTGTCAGAAATAACTTTCAATTCGTATTCCACGCGCTCTAAAACTTCCGGAGTTTTTTCTACACCTAATAATTCGAATCCTTCGTAGGTAATCCTTCGTAGCTCCGAATCATCAGTTGTACCTGCAGGAATCGGATACGCAGGGAAGAACCATGACTTCGTATCGATTTCAATGTCGACAAGTTCTGCGACTTTTGCAGTATTTGAAATGACGTCTGGCATGTCGGCGAAGATTTCACACGCTTGCGATTGGTTGATGAACGAAAAGTTTCCCTTGATTTCTTCCATCCCTCCGCCGGTGTTGATCTTAAGTAGGGTGTTATGTGCGTTTACATCATCTACACATAAATAGTGTGAGTCCCATGTTCCTACCATTGGTAGTCCCAGTTCCTCTGAAATTTTTCGCATCTCAGGAATGAGTTGTTTGTACCATTCGTTAAAGAAGTCAGTTTCTGTATGGTTCATCACCTCAATAAAGACGTGCTCTTTTCCAAAGCATTCAATATAAAACTTGATTAAGTCCCGAGCCTCTTTATTTTTGTGTTCACGCAAAAGCGAAACGAATTCACTGCCGGGACATCCTGACAGGCAAATAATGCCGTCGCCGTATTCCTTAAGAAGGTCTTTGTCCATGCGCGGCTTGTAATAAAACCCTTCGAGGTATGATTTTGAAACGGCCTTCATTAAGTTTTTATATCCCGTCGCGTTTCGCGCCAACAGGGTTAAGTGGTATCGCTTGTTATCAATCTGCGCATCGCGGTCGAAACGAGTTCGGTTTGCAATATATGTTTCCACGCCAATAATCGGCTTGATGCCGGCATCTTTGCAAGCTTTGTAAAATTCAATCGCTCCGTACATTGCACCGTGATCGGTCAGCGCAAGCGCAGTCATGCCGAATTCTTTTGCTTTCTTAACCAAGTCTTCTACTTTTGAAAGTCCATCAAGAAGCGAATAGTGCGAGTGCACGTGCAAATGGACGAATTGTTCGTGAGTAGCGCACATAGATGGGGGAATTATAGCAGATGAAGGGGTGCTTGACGAAACTTAATAAAACTAGTATACCTATCAGGAATATTCATTTCATTAACGTAAATTAGAAACCATGTTCATACCAGTAGCTCTTTATGGAGAATTCGGCTCAGCCAACAACTCTTCTCTTTTGCCTTTCGGAGAAAATCCTACCCAACCAGAAACGGTTTTCAATTTTGGGATAATGTTGAATTTTTATGAGTGGGGTGACATAGATCATGCACCTCGCATATTTAAGGAATACATTGAATGGGATATATTGTTTGCCTTGCGCAATTTAGGCGTTCAAAATACTATGGCTCACGTATCGTTGCCGGTAGACAAGTCGACCATGCGGTTTTGCCGGCAGGAAAACTTGTGCATACAAATTACAACACTACCTGCCACAGTGCGAACAGATGGGGTTCCCGTTGTGATAAAAGAGGGCAACCCAACAGTAGAACTCGTTGTTTCGATTTCTGATTATGAAATTAAAAAATTCATATCAAGTCCCTCGAAGAAAGATTGGGATAAGTTTTTCAGAGATAAAATACGAAGTGCTCAATTTTAATTTTATAACTAAAAATTTCATCTAAAAAGCCGCTCAGTTGAGCGGCTTTAAAGTTTTTAATAAAATTTTATTTTTTCTTATATGAAACTTGATAGCTGAGTTAGTAAGGTGTGATCATGGCTAAAAGTCGTTTCAAGTCTCCGCCGTTAAGGGTGCTTTCTTCAGCCGAAGAAAACATAAAGGATAATATTCTACAAGTTGTCGCAGGAGCGAGTGCTCAGGCGGTTATTGGAACGATTCCAAATTTTGGATCTTTCGACAATAAGGAGCGGTCTCTTATTCTGAACGCAGAAATATTAGAAAAGATTGTAAGAGACCATGGAGCATTCAATGTAGATAATCTTGTTATTAATGCTATAGATTGGGATTTCCTCATTTGTAATGTCGACGGAAATCCAGATAAGATAAACTTAATAAAGCAAATAGATGATTACGGCAATTACTTTACTATTGGAGCAAATCGGCATAATGGATTTTATATCGTAACTCATTATGAAACGAGAATTAAAAATATAAAGAAATTAAAAAATCTCCTTAAAAATAAAGGAGATACTTTAGACCGTTCTGGAAGGGCGGTGTAATCCTTCATTTGCAACATACTCTTCGTAAAGAGTCCGCAAGCCAGCCGGACCTTTCTGGCGTCAGGACGGATAAACACAATTTAGCACATTTTCAATTCTTTTGAAATACCGATAAAGAAAAAATAAAGTTTTGCTATACTTACTTCGTGGATAAAAAGGCTAAAAAGATCAAATACGTGATCGGTATCGACGAAGTAGGTCGAGGCCCTTTGGCGGGGCCGGTTACCGTGTGCGCGTTTGCAATCCTTCAAAAAAATGCTGACATGCTTGAGGGTATTGGCGCAAAAGACTCAAAAGTCCTTTCGGCGCAGAAACGGGAAATCGTAGCTAAAAAACTTAAGCAGTTGGCGACGGATGGATTCTGCACGTATCAAATTGCTTCTACGTCTTCGCATGTCATTGATCGGAAGGGTCTTACTAAGGCTATTCAAATAGCCATTGCCTCAGCCTTAAAAAAATTAAATATTCACCCTGAAAATGCCGACATTTATTTAGACGGGGGATTACGAGCACCTCTTTCATATTTTAGGCAACACACAATCATTCATGGCGATGGACTTATTCCGGCAATCAGTTGCGCGTCCATTTTGGCAAAGGTTTTCCGTGACCGACTTATGGATAAGTATGACCTTAAATTTCCAGAATATGGTTTTTTAGATCATAAAGGCTACGGGACCCCAGAGCATTATAAGGCGATCCGAAAGCATGGGGTTACGCCTATTCATAGGATGCTGTTTTTAAAGAAATTGAATAAGAAGCCGGCCATGCCCCAAAAGACCTAGAAAAGACTTGCATAAAATAAGCCCTTATGATAAGATACATTCATTATGGTAGTACGAATGAGACATACAAGGTCACATACAGCGAACCGACGTTCGCATCACGCGCTTTCAGCGCCTAAAGTTACTGTGGATGCAAAAACAGGTGGAACACACTTGCGACACCGAATCGACATGACAACAGGTATGTATAAAGGCCGAAAGGTGATCGATGTAGTTAAAAAAGTAGCTAAAAAGCAGTCAAAAGCTAAAGGCACTAAATAACAGATAAGAGTTTTATTAAAGTTCTTTAATCTTTCTTTCACTTAACTAATTCTATGGCACAACGTCATCTCGCGAGATCAATTATCATGCAAACGCTCTTCGAGCTTGATTTCAACGGCTTTGATGAAGCTCGTGTTGACGGTGCACTAGATCATAGTTTGGGCGAATTTGGCGTTGGCATTGATAATGCCGGCTTTATTCGTGAGACAACAAAAAATGTTGTAAACAAGAGAAAGGTACTGGATGAGATTATTGAAAAAGCGGCACCTGATTGGCCACTTGATAAAATTTCAGTTACAGATCGAAACATTCTTCGATTGGGATTGTACGAACTTCTTTTTGGAGATCGTGAACAGGTTCCACCTAAGGTTGCTATTAACGAAGCGATTGAACTTGGAAAGGCCTTCGGAGGAGAAAAATCAGGACCGTTCATTAACGGAGTACTTGGTGCGATTTACAAGGAGATCGGGGAACCAGGCAAAGACCAGGTTTCTAAGAAGAAGAAAGTGCATGTACCGCTTGATCCGTCACAGTATCCGGTGGATATGAAGGGAGGTGCGGTAGTCTTTTCTAAGGATGAAGCAGGCACGGTTCGATTCGCAATGGTATTCGATGTATTCGGCTATTGGACATTATCAAAAGGTTCTATCGAAGCGAACGAAACTCCTGAAGAGGGAACGATTCGAGAACTTAAGGAAGAAATCGGACTT
>CAZVLM010000007.1:22285-24074 GCA_964628065.1 uncultured Candidatus Saccharibacteria bacterium | reverse complement strand
GAACGAAACTCCTGAAGAGGGAACGATTCGAGAACTTAAGGAAGAAATCGGACTTGATATTAAAATTATCGAGAAACTTGGAGAGAATGAATATATTGCTCATCATCCAGAACGCGGCCCAGTTCGAAAACATGTTTCCTATTTCTTGGCCCAAGCTGATTATGTACCATTGGTACTCGAAGCAAATTCTGGGGGATTGAAGGATGCAAAGTGGTTCGAATTGTCTGAAATTTCAGGACTTACGATGTATGACGATGTGACCCAGTTGATGGCTATGGCGATTGAGAAAGTAATGGCTTTGTAACAAGTCTTCCCAAAATACCCTTAATTTATAAGGGTATTTTGATTGGGAAAGGGTATTGACAATAGTGTTACTTTGTGCTATACTTGATTATGCAGGTGGCGATATTGCCCCTTCAATATGTTTTTTAAAACAAAATAGCTTATGTATCCAGTAGCATCAATCCAAAACACAGACGGAAGTTGGAATTTTGAAAAGATCCTTGCCTTAAAAGACGACAGGCAAGATTTTAAAGACACAGGAAACGGTATGGAACGTAAACCTCTCTTCTTTTGCGGTGCATTTCGCACCTCATGGGATGAAAAGAACAAACAGTTTGAAGTAGGTATAAACCACTACCATAAAGACGGTATTGGCGAATTACAGATTAAGGTTCACGGCGGATGTTCTAAGCTTGGAGAAACACCAAGAAGAGCATTGCAAAGAGAAGCAAAAGAAGAAACAGGAAGGTTTATGTCGCCAACAGCCCCGGTGATCTTTGTTCATGTATTTAGGTACAAGGATGAGGAAATTGCGGCAGACCCTAACAAGTATGGCATGATAGAACACATCCACATCTTTTTTTACGATGAAGTGCCGTATGAAAATCGGAACAAATTCTTTAGGACTGTTAACGGCTCAGACATGAGCGAGGAAACGCAGTTAAATGAATCTTCGCCGATCAAATGGATGGTGCTAAATTCCGAGCTTATAGAAAGTGTATTTTATACGCACTATAATGTTTTCAGATTGGCGCATAGGCACATGGTAAGTAAGTACAGAGGAATTAAAGATGTTGAGAAGGCTCGCGCTTTACATGACATCTATTTTACCAAAAAGTAAAACCCGCGTCACAATTGAATAATCACCCCGCATTATATTTCTTAACTGAAATGTAGTCGGGGTGGTTTTTTTGTTGAAAAAACTTATAAAATATGGTATAACATAAGCACTACAAAAGACGCTTATGAAGGACTTTTCGACATTGGAGACAAAACTGAATATTACGTTTTCTAACAAAGACTTGCTCAAGCAGGCGTTTTTGCATCGATCGTATTTGAACGAGCACTCAGGAGTTGGAATGCCACACAACGAACGGTTGGAATTTTTGGGTGATGCCGTGCTTGAATTGGTAGTGACTGATTATTTGTATAAGAAATACATGGATAAACCGGAAGGAGAGCTTACAGCGTTTCGTGCGTCGCTGGTGAACACGAACAGTATTTCAGACGCGGCAAAAAAGCTTGGATTTGAAGACTACCTTCTTCTTTCAAAAGGCGAATCGAAAGATACCGGAAAGGCTCGAGCGTACATCTTAGCGAATACGTATGAAGCGTTCGTAGGATCGCTGTACCTTGATCAGGGATATGAAGCAGCACGATTGTTTATTGAAAAGAGCCTACTTCCAGAACTTGATAATATTATCAAGCAGGGACTTTGGCGTGATGCAAAATCATTCGTGCAGGAAAAATCTCAGGAACTTGAAAACGTGACACCTTCGTACAAGGT
>CAZVLM010000007.1:10166-22185 GCA_964628065.1 uncultured Candidatus Saccharibacteria bacterium | reverse complement strand
CATTCGTGCAGGAAAAATCTCAGGAACTTGAAAACGTGACACCTTCGTACAAGGTAATTCACGACACCGGTCCTGATCATGATAAAACGTTTACCGTTGGAATCTATTTCCGAGACCAGAAGATTGCCGAGGGAAAGGGAACGTCAAAGCAGGAAGCTGAAACAGCTGCTGCCAGAAATGCCTTGCAGGTAAAGGGGTGGAATTAAAAGGATGCATAGCGCATCCTTTTTTGTTATAATAAACCCATCTATGACTCTCAAGCGCCTTGAAATGCACGGATTTAAATCATTTGCCAAGAAGGCGGTTTTTGATTTTTCCGCACCAGTAACGGCTATCGTGGGACCGAACGGATCCGGAAAATCAAATGTGGTGGAAGCCATCCGTTTCGTATTGGGAGAACAATCAACAAAATCTCTTCGATCAAAATCAGGAGCAGATCTTATTTTTAAGGGATCTAAGCAAATTGGTAAAATGAACCGAGCTTCTGTTTCTATTACGTTCGATAACTCGAAGCGTATCTTTTCGTTGCCTGCAATGGACGATCATAATATGTCACTTGATTTTGATGAAGTGACCATTACTCGAGAAGTGCACGCAGATGGAGGAAACAAGTATTCATTGAATGGAAATGAAGTCCGATTGAAAGATATTCATGAACTGATTGCATCAGTAAACATTGGATCAAGTGGACACCACATCATTTCACAAGGAGAAGCAGACCGACTCCTTAACTCAAAGCCTGCAGAACGTCGAGAGATGCTTGAGGAGTCTTTAGGATTGAAGTTGTACCACTACCGAATCAAGGAAGCTGAACGAAAACTTGAAAAGACACGCGAACATGTCCGAGAAGCGGAATCAATCCGTCGAGAACTTGCGCCACATATTAAGTTTCTGAAGAAGCAAGTGGAAAAGATTGAAAAAGCTCGCGAAATCGAAATCGCGCTTAAAGACGCGTACACAAAATATTTGGTAGAGGAGCAGACATTGATTGCTCAGAAAAAGCAGGAGTCAGAGCAGGCGTTAAGTATTTTGAATGGTCATATTAATACCATTGAAGCAAAGCTTGCAGAATTGAAGCATGATGACTCTGAGGGTGAAGTGAAGGAAATGGAGGCGTCAATCGCTGGACTGCGAAGTGACATGCGCGAGCTAGCGAGAAAGCGCGATGATGCGGGGCGCCAGATTGGGCGTGTGGAAGGAATGATTGAAGCGGCTACAAAAGTTATTCCTGCAAAGCAAGTCGTTGTTTCAGTGAGCGTTGCGGATATCGAGAGTCTCATTGCCGAACTTGAATCTGATGCGACATTGTCAGCTACTGATGTTATTAAAAAACTTAAAGCATATATCGCTGATAAAAAAGGAAGCCCAGAAATGCATGTGTCGGTTGATACGTCAGAATTCGAATCCACGAAGCGCGAACTTGAAGCGCAGATTGCAGAAGTTGATGCGCAATCGATTGCTATTGAATCAAGCATTCGAACCATAGAGGCTCAGATTATTGAAAAACGAGCAGCGTATCTCGATCGAGAACGAGGGTTCTATGAAGCACAGGCACAGAGAAGTGACCTTGCTTCAAAGAAATCAGTACTTGAAAATGAGCAACACCAACTCCATGAACGGGTTCGCGCATTGCAGGAGGAGTACATTCATGCAGAACAGCTTGTAGGGTCTTCTATTATCGATCTTAAAAATAAGTTTTTGGACGACGCTTCATCCATTGATGAAAATAGCTTGAAGGTGTCTCATCATGAAATCGAACGAATGAAAATTCGACTTGAGGATATCGGAGGCGGAGGAGGAGGTGATGTGATGCAGGAGTATGACGAAACAGTAACGCGTGACCAGTTCCTAGAAAAGGAGATTGCAGATCTTTATACCGCAACAAATACGTTGGAATCTACGATTAAGGAATTGAAGGAAAAGCTTTCAAGCGAGTTCAAGGCTGGAATCACAAAAATTAACAAGGAGTTCGACGGATTCTTCAAACTCATGTTCGGCGGAGGAGACGCGAAACTTGATGTGGTAGATATTGAAAAGAAGAAAAAGAAATCGATGGATAACGAATCGGAAGAAGATGAAATAGCTGATATTGAAGATGATGATCAGCCAAAGGAGCAGGGAATTGATATCGATGTTTCGCTTCCACGAAAGAAAGTAAAAGATTTGGATATGCTTTCCGGAGGGGAGCGATCTCTTACTTCGATTGCGCTCTTGTTCGCATTATCACAAGTAAATCCGCCACCGTTTCTCGTACTCGACGAAACGGATGCGGCGCTCGACGAAGCCAACAGTCAGAAGTACGGTGATATGATCGAAAACCTTGCGCGTGAGACACAGCTCATGGTAGTAACCCACAACCGCGAAACCATGTCCCGAGCCGATATTCTTTACGGCGTGACGCTTGGATCCGACGATGCATCAACACTGCTTTCAATTAAGTTTGAAGAGGCGGTAAAGGTGGCGAAGTAAGATTTGACATATACTACTTAATAATGTATTATACTCCCTGAAAAGGGAGTATTTTCATTCACTTAAAAATTAAAGATGCATGAAGCCTATTGATATCTTCAGAAAAGTAGAACAGTACGACGTTCTTATCTGGACGGTAAGAATTATAAGAAATTTAAAATACCGTGATTCGCCCAGCCCGGAAATGCTAGAGCTGTTTGCAAGAGGCGACGATCAGGCATGTCTTGCGGTTAAAACTTACATTTTTGCTTATTCGAACGCTACCGATCCTAAAACAGGCGAGTCAAGAGATGCTGAAACAATCAAACGAAACGTTGATAAGACGCCAAAGGCTTTTGATACGCTTGTGCAATACGTAGTGCAGCACATAAAGCTTTTCATTGATCTGCCGTACGATGAGCTGATGCAGATTTCAGTTGAGCAGATAGTCATTCCCGAAATTGAAATCAGCGGATATTTCAATCAGTGCGTACAGGCAACCAAAGACCGCTATATTAAAGAAGGGTTATTTCAAGACCTGAAGGGCGCGGTCGATGGAGGAAAGGACTCATTTGGCATGTGGATATTCGAGGCAGAGAACCAAGGAAGGGTCCGTCTGCTATTTGATACGGAGCCTTATTTGAATAAAGACCTAATAGGCCTCTCGTTCGATGAAACAATTGATTATTTTTACCTTATCGCCTCAAAAGCGGTAGAAAATTCCTAAATTAAAAATCCGCTCCTGGCAACAGGGGCGGTTTTATTTAGCCAATTGACATCTGCGCTGTTTTCCTGTAAATAATCTATGAGATAAGTATTTGTTTACAATAAAAAAGGAGGTTATATGGATATGCAAACAGCGAGTAATATGGATATTTTCATTGAATGCACAAAAAAATCGATTTTGTCCTGGGTGGTAGTGGTAACACAAAGCTACAGAGAAGAAGCGCCAGAAGATATCGACTTGATGCTGAAAAGCTGGCTTATTGCAAGGAAGCGAGTACTCGTGTTTATGATGACATTTCAAAACAGCGAGAAACCTGACGATGTGATAAAAGTTGCAATTAAGCTCTGTACTAAGTACGATAAAATCATGGCAAAAGTAGTTGCTCGTAACCTATATGTCTTAGCAAATCTTTATGATGAAGAGCTTGAGAATGCTTCAATCGATCTTATTGCCTTGAATGAACTCCAGCTTGAAAAGATACTTAGTGAAGAGATAGTGCAGGTTAGAGATTGCTATAAAGAGATAAATCAGTTTGATGAACTTAAACAAAAAGTACAAGAAGGCATAGAAGCATTCGGCATGTGGATTTATAACGCTGAAGACAATGGAAAACCGCTTCAGGTTTTTAACACAAAGATTCTAATGCCCAGTGACGGCTTAGGTTTATCATTTAAGCGCTGTGTAGAATACCACTATTTCTTTGCTCAAAAAGTTGTAGAAGTTTCTTAAACCAAAAACCCTGCACTACGGTGCGGGGTTTTTACTGTGCCAAATTCTTAAGATACTCGTACGGTGTAATCCCTTGCGCAAGGATGTTTTTTGCGTTTTCCTTGCCGACGTAACGCCAGTGCCAAGGTTCTGCGACATATCCTGTGATAGGTTCTTTTCCTACTTGATAACTTTGAACAAATCCATACGACGCAGCGTTTTTGAGGAGCCATGCGTACTCAGCAGAGTTTCTGAAGTTGTCATATGAGAACGCAGGATCGCTCCCTGATTTCATGTCTACCGCAACTCCAAGCTGGTGCTCAGAGCGTCCTGGAAGAGCCACAGATGGATACTTTGTAGGATCGAGATCCGCTGCTTGTGTGTCAGTGCTTGCACCGCGCACCGATTCTTGTGTTCCACGACTTCGGAATCCCGACGTCATGATAATTTTGAGTCCGTCTTTTTCCATCGCGTCCACCATAGTGATAAGTGCGTTCGCTGCAGTTTCCGTAAGGCATGAAGCCGTTGTTTTAACATTAATGCGATTATCAAGAGGAATAAGATTTTTGGGAACATAGTTTCCTAAATCAAGGCTTGGTCCTGCAGGATAGAGCCACTTATCAATGTCAGCGTCTTTTGCAGAGTTACAAGTCTGCGCGGCAACAACACCTTTGGTGATAAAGTCTGCGTCGGTCGCATCTCGAATTTCTTTTGGCTGATATTTATTTCCGTCTTTGTTAAGTTCAATAATTTTCAAACTGACTTGAGTCTTTGTAGTCGGATCAATGATTGCGTCTACCATCAGTCCATGCATGGTATGAGTAGAGAAGTACTGGTCAAAGATAAAGTTTCCAAGAGAGTATGCAATAAATTTATCTTTATACCACTCGGTTGCCTGTATTACATGGGGGTGATGTCCGATGACCATATCGGCGCCATTGTCGACAGCCATATGCGCAAGGGTCGTCTGACGCGTACTTTTCGGATGATACTCTGCGCCCCAGTGTGCTGTAAAAATAAGAAAATCAACTTGAGACTTTGCGGTACTTATAATAGTAGGAAGATTCGCGTCCTTACAAAGGAGGATTCCAGGATTAGAAGCCGTTGCTGCGAGCCAATCAGGTCCAACATCGGTACAGGCAATAAATCCTATTTTAATTCCGTTTGTTGTTACTACTTTAACCGTGCTTGCTTCCAACTTATTCCTTGCTGCCCCTGCATACGCTAGTCCTACAGCATCAAGGTTTGAAAGGGTATCAGCAAATCCGGAATTGCTTCGGTCGCCAACATGGTTATTTGCAAACGAAACCATTTTGAAATTGTTATTGATAAGCACAGGAAGGATTTTAGAATCCATTGCGAACGAGAATCTGCTTCCGACATCAGGACCCTTAGGAGTAACCGGACCTTCAAGGTTTCCGAAAACAAAATCCGCGGTTTTAAAATATCCTAAGTTATCAAACAATCTTGCAAAATCGCCACCCATATTATTCTTCACCGAATTCTCAACACCGCGATCTACCATAATATCTCCAACAAAAAGAACGTGAGCTTTTTTCGATTCAGGTTCTTTTACAACTGTATTAGCAGGAGTAGGGACATTAACAGAATTCTTTTTAGTGCTGAAATACCATGACAAAGACCCTCCAATCAGGAGCCCTGCCACCACGCAAATTCCTATAAAAACCCCGATGTGCTTTTTAGAAGTCATGTCTCGGTATTGTAGCAGAAAAGTGCGATTATGCTATAGTTTTCTCATGAAAATAATCACGCTCAATACGTGGGGCGGAGCTGCGGGACTAGAACCACTCCTTGAATTCTTTAAGTCACATCAGGATGTAGATGTATTTTGCTTGCAAGAAATATTCAGCGGAAACAGTAGCTTTGAGCAAACAGAAAAAGAGAAGTCAAAAAGACGAGTCTATGATCTGCTTGATAAAATTCAAGAGGTTCTTCCTGAGTATGCTCATTTCTTTAATCCTCAACTGAGAGAGGATTATGGTGTTGCAATTTTTGCTAAGAAAAGTCTCAATATTGTAGGTAACGGAGAATACTTTGTCCATAAGTTTAAAGGATTTGTTCCAGAAGGGAACCTTGGCTTTCATGCAAGAAGTTTTAATTACATAACCATTCAAGACGGCAATCGACTTTTAAATATTTTAAATGTTCATGCGCTATGGAACGGGCAAGGAAAAACTGATACAGAAGATCGTTTACTTCAATCACAAAACATTCTTAAAGGTATCTCTGAAATGAAAGGGGGTGTTATCCTTACTGGAAACTTAAATCTAGGAATAGACACAGAGAGTTTAAAAATCATCGAACGATTAGGACTTAGAAACTTAATTAAGGAGTTTGGAATCACTTCAACTCGATCGTCACTTTATAAGTATGACGAGAAATATGCAGACTATACGTTCGTTTCACCGGAAATAACCGTAAAAGAATTTAAGGTGTTATCGGATGTCGTATCTGATCATTCGCCTTTGTATTTAGAAATATAAAAAACCGCATTACGCGGCTTTTTCTTTAGTAGGTTCCTGGACGAGCACATAATCAATCATGCGTCGTTCCAAGTTCGCTGACTTAACCTTAATCTTGATCTTTTGACCAAAGTGGAATTCTTGCTTTGAACTTCTTCCGGCAATAACGTTTCGTTTCTCGTCATATGCAAAGAAGTCACTTCCAAGATCCATAAGGCGAATCATTCCTTCAGACTTAGATTCAGCTTCGGCAACAAAGACGCCGAATTTTCCAAGTCCTGTAACAATACCGTTAAATGTCTGACCAACCCGTTCTGTCATGTATTCAACTTGCTTATACTTAATCGATTCGCGTTCTGCATCGGCAGCATCTTTTTCACGGTCTGATGAGTAGGCGCACATGCGGACATATTCTGCGGCGTCTTCTGGGTGTACCTTTTCGCCATCAAGCGTGAGCTGGAGTAATCGGTGAACCATCACGTCGGGATAACGACGAATAGGGGAGGTGAAGTGCGTATAGAAACTAAACGCAAGTCCGAAGTGTCCAATGTTTGTTGTCGAATAAATCGCTTTCGCCATGCTTCGTACAATCGAAGACTGAATCGTGTCTCGTGCGTCATCAGTAGCAGCGCCATCAAGAATCTTCTGAAGATCATGCGGAGGAATAATTCCGTTTTTAACAGGAATATTCTTATATCCGATTGATTTCAAGAAGGTGATTAAGTCTTCTACACGATCTGGTGACGGTTTATCGTGAACACGGTATACCGCAAGTCCCGCAGAGTTTTTGTCAGAAAGTTTGATGGCAACATACTTGTTCGCCATAAGCATCCACTCCTCAATCATGCGCATAGTATCAATGCGCTTCTTAATCATCACGCGGATAGGTTTGCCAGCTTCATCAAGAATGAATCGTACTTCGTCAGTATCCATAGACAACGCTCCGTCTCGGAATCGGTCCTGAGTATAAATCTTAGAAAGTCGCATCAATTCCGCAAGTTCAGGATAAAATAATCCAGATCCATTGGTGATAATTTCCTGCGCTTCTTCATACGAGAATCGCTTGTTCGATTTGATGATGGTTCGTCCATACCAGGTTTCCAATACTTTTCCTGTTTCTTTTTCAATCTTGAAAATGCAAGAAAATGCAAGCTTGTCTTCATCCTGTCGAATAGAGCAGAGTTCATTTGAAAGCACTTCTGGAAGCATAGGAATTACTCGGTCTACAAGATATACGGACGTCGTTCGCATTTTTGCCTCATCATCAAGAGCTGAACCTTTCGTTACATAGAAAGAAACGTCGGCAATATGCACCCCGATTTCATAATTTCCATCAGGAAGTACCTGGAAAGAAAGGGCATCGTCGTAGTCCTTCGCATCAACAGGGTCAATGGTGAAGGTGGTTGTTCCTCGCATGTCTCGTCGCTTAGGAATTTCTGATGCAGGAATGCCTGATCCGTGAAGGGCTTCAGCTTCTGCGGTTACTCGTTCAGAAAACCGTCCATCAAATCCTTTTTCAAGGACGATAGAGTTCATTTCGGTATCATTTTCACCCGGTGCTCCAATAACTTGGATAACTTCGCATGTTGGAATATCTCCAATCCATGTTCCAAGTTTAACAAGCACTTTCTTTTTCAAGTTGTCTTTTGCCAAGGCTGTCTGTGGCTCTACGCGCATTTCTGGATCGCGTGAGTCTCCGGAAATAAACCAGATGTCTGATCCGCGCGCTTCAATAATTCCCGCGTAAGCTGTTTTGCTTCGCTTGGTGATCGCGGTTACGGTTCCCATGCCCTGCTTTTTGTCAGTGATAGAAATAGTTACCTTGTCATTGTTAAGGGCGTGCAAGCTGTGTTGAGGTTGCACCATTACGGCAAATCCTGAGTCTTTATGAGTCACGTAGCCGATATTGTTTTTTCCAATCTTAAATACACCATCGAACGTGTCGGGTACATCGCCGGTTACATTGGTGTTGTCGACGGGGCGGGGAGCTTGAGGGCGAGCGTCGCTTCGAGTCTGGAAGACACGCTGCCCCTGCTTTGGGTAATCTTTTCTAAAATTTCCGTTTCCAGAAGGCTTCTTATTTGAGTTAGTATCAGATGAATTCATGAATTATAAGTTATGAAATATGGCGTTACTATACCATAAAACATGGAAATAATGAATGCTTGACGACTTATCATGTAAGTGATAATCTCGACGGGAATTAAAACGATAACGCATGGCACTTTCCAAAACTAAAGAAATCCTGATTCATACGCGGATGACGGATCTGGGGTTGGGAAGTGTTTTTAATAAATACTTCCAATCAAAAGGTCCGATAATAACTCTTAAGGAATTTTTTCTTAAGAATACGGAATACATTACTTATGTTAATCGCCACAAGCAGTTTCATTGCTCAAGTGATGGAACGGGCTTTACCTTGCAAAGCGTAGCGCTTAAAAAACTTATTGTGTTCTTGAAAGCTCAAGGCTTTACTCAAGAAGACTGGATCATGCTCCTGCCTGAACCGAAACAGCTTAAGTTGTTTGCGTGTACGCTACTTAAGAAGAAAGACATTATGTCTATGTCGATCGCTACGATTGGTCTTACCAATAAGAGTACGAATATGTTCGGATACTTAACAAGTATTTTACCTGGACGACCAGCTGATATTACCGTTGCGCAGGTACTGACGATTTCCAAAAGTACAGTTGATGAATTTACGGGAACTCCTGGAAATTGGAATATTCCATATGATGATGTACAAAACTTTAGAAAGTTCGTAGTTCGATTACAAGCTAAACTGGCAACGTTCAAAATTACAAAAGAAGGAAATCCTTTTATGGAGATTTCATTTAAGAAGCCTTCTAAGTCTCCTAAACTTCCGAAAAAAATGGGGCGTCCGCAGATGCCTTTATGCAAAGCAAGTCATCTGCCTATCCCTGGAAAGCCTCAGCATTACTGCCCTCGACTCAATTGGATACAGCGATTCGGAAATCCGGTTGATTACTTTAGTACGGAGCGCTGGTATGGAACGACCGCAACTACAACCAAAGAACAAGCTGCTTAAGAAGCAGAAAGACGCCCCCCGAGGCGTCTTTTCTTGACAAAAATCCGCAATCTGCTAAGATGGCAAGACTTATGTTAACACTTCGATTACAGCGATTTGGCCGAAAAAATGAACCTCACTTCCGTGTGGTAGTTACTGATAAGCGAAATGGCGTGCAGTCAGGAAAGTTCCTAGCAATCGTAGGAGCTTACAATCCTAAGGCTGGTACCATCGACCTTCAGAAAGACGAAATCAAGGAATGGATTTCAAAAGGAGCTCAATTATCAGACACTGTTCACAACTTCCTTATCGAGCACAAAGTGATCGACGGAAAGAAGATCTCTTCTCTTCCAAAGAAGACTTCAGTAAAGCGAAAGGCTGCTAAATAGAAGACTCCCTCTGAAAAGAGGGGATTTTTTATGGCTATTGACAAAGTATATTAGATATGCTATTATACAGGTGTTGTTGTTTAACCAAATAAATTATCTTGTATGGTCGCTTAGGCAAAGGAGGTGACGGTGCCAACTCACTCCATAAAACCTTAAACTGAAAGTTGGAATGACGCCCTTCGGAAGAAGGGCGTTTTTTATTTGAAAATTCGTACTTTCGCAAACTCCACCGTCGCCCTCGAGGCCATCGGGGGAGCTTTGCACAAGTGTTTCACCTTGCACCTCCTCTTGGCAAGAGAAGGTGGTCCGAGGCCCTGCGAGGACCGGAGGAGTTTGAAAGCGAATGCGGTGGCCTTGACTTATATTATTATATATGATAAATTTCAATTGAAATAATAAATTAAATAAAGAAATATATGGAAACATATAAGATTAAATTACCATTATCAAGCTGCAGCGCCGATCTAGAAAAGGTTCAGAATCTTCTAATGAAGTACCAGGGAAGAAAGGTTTCAGATAACCGTTCGGTTTCTTGCTTGATGCTTACATGTCTTCATATAGGCATTGTGAATAGTTTTCATATAGGCTGGTGTCCTTTAGTGATTCATTTTACCGCCGAAGGTCGTGACTACATTACGAAAACGTTTGCAGAAATGGTTATAACATTCAAAAAGGATTCTATTCTATGCGAAGCCAGAGTTGCAACCGATAAAGAGTATGAGAAAGAGCAAGCCCTAGTAGAGAACGCCACACTTAATGTTAAGTATGAATACACCTTTAGTTGAATTATGAGGCAGACTCTAGGTTTATGAATTATACCCGCAACTAAAAAGGCGGGTTTTTTATTAAAATAATACTTTAAGTTTGAGGAGTCGGTGGACCTTCATTGACTTTCACCCAAAAAAGAAATACTATATCAGCATTCGGAGAGTTCTTTTATTCAATAACCGCTCTCTCGATATTCAGAATTGTATGGATCCAGTTACTCTTTATTTAGAAACAACTATCAAGGCTCTTGTTGATCATCCAGAGGATGTGAAGATTGTGAAAACAGTCGATGAAATGGGAGTGCTTATGACGGTTGACGTTAACGGAGAAGACATGGGCAAATTGATTGGACGCCAGGGTGCGACCGCTAAATCAATTCGAACATTACTCCGAGTTGTCGGCATGAAGCACAGCCAGCGAGTAAATATGAAAATTAATGAACCATTGGAGCGACGACAGAATCCTTCTGTCGCATCAGCTGACATGGACGCTGCAATCGCAGATTTGAAATCAGATATGTAATTTAATAAAAATCATCCAGACGTGGATGATTTTTATTATGAATTTCAAAGAGGTTATGATATAAAGAAAGGGAACCTAAACCAAAGATCATGAAGAAACTATTTCATTTTTTTCACTTTCTTACTTTTAACATTTTTCTAACCAAAAAAACCGAAAGCTCTAATGAGAGGCCATCCTTCCTTGAGAGGGATCCTGTCATTGATGATCAGACCTATTTGGAAATTCAGGAAATGTCACCGGTAGGATTTCCAACAGGTAAATAAATAACAACAAAAATTAAAAATAAAGCGCTAATCAGGCGCTTTATTTCTTTATACAAAGTTTATTATTTCTTAGACGTTTCTTAAAAGGAGTACTTCTTGATAATACTTCTTTGTTAATTAATACGGGTATAATAATCGAGGAAAACTGCTCAGGTATTTTAATTCCAAATAATGAATCAGTTGTATTCACAAAGAGATCGCTCAAGCATATTTTAGAGAAAGGCGCCGAAGGAGAAAGGCTTATGGCACTACTTAAAGATGTTCTGGAGACTCCAGATGAAATTCGAAAAGGTGGCCGACGAGACAGGTTTATTGTTTCAAAAATGATTAAAAAGCCAGCGTCGAAGCCGTACCCTCATGCGGTTGTTCTCGAGATGACACAGAAGTATTTGGTTATTGTTACGGCATTTGTGACAAATGAAAAGTACCTTAAGGACTTTGAGATTCTCTGGAGGACGGAAACCCTTTAGGGTGATCCCTCCATCGGCCTATTCGTACCTATAAGTTAATAGGACGAACGCTGGCAGCTGATCCGAAATTTTCTGCTCTTAGAGAATCTCGAAATACTCAAGATACAAAGGAAGTATAGCTTTTTGTTGGTTGGTGTCAATTTAAGGTATGGAAATTTCTTTACCATTCCTTTATTCCTAAAAATCAGTATAGTAGTAAGCATGAAATTCCAT
>CAZVLM010000007.1:6564-10066 GCA_964628065.1 uncultured Candidatus Saccharibacteria bacterium | reverse complement strand
CTTTACCATTCCTTTATTCCTAAAAATCAGTATAGTAGTAAGCATGAAATTCCATGTTGTAACATTATTCCCGGAATCGTTTGATTCGTACCTTAACGAGTCAATTATCGGCCGTGCGATCAAGCAGAAGCAGATCTCTGTAGCTTTTTATGATCCGCGAAAATATGCCCCAAAAGATTTAAAAAAGAAGTGGCCTGATGGGAACGTAACCGTGTATGCGGATGGAAAGCCGTACGGAGGCGGTCCCGGCATGGTGCTTCGAGCAGAGCCGTTCTTGTTTGCGATTGAAAAAGCACTTACAACGATTAAAAAGAAAAATCCGAAAGCTAAAATCAAAGCAGTTTTCTTTTCTCCAGCTGGAGCAAAGTTTACAACTGAATACGCAAAGACGGCCGTTAAAAAGTTTACGGATATTATTTTCATTTGCGGACGCTACGAAGGTATCGATGCTCGTGTACAGAAAATACTTAGGGCGGAAGAAATTTCAATCGGCGATTATGTATTAACGGGCGGGGAATTGCCAGCCATGGTTTGCATTGATTGCATGTCACGCCAAGTCTCAGGCGTGCTTGGAAATTTCGATTCTCGCGAAGAAGAGCGCATTTCATCGTCAGATGTGTATACGCGACCAGAAGTGCTTGTTTGGAAAAACAAGAAACATAAGGTGCCAGAAGTATTGCTTTCAGGTAATACAAAACTTATTAATGAGTGGAAGAATGCGACAAAGGAGTCAGCATCAGAGTAGTAAAAGTCCTATGAAACCATTTCCGAATAAAACCATCGTTGCAACTATTGGTCCTGCAACGCATACACCAGAGATGATCTCAGGTCTTATTTCAGCTGGTGTCGGCATTTTTCGCTTGCATATGGGATATGATCGACCAGAGGGATTTCATCAACAGACGATCGACATGGTGCGATCTGCGAGCGTAGCACTTGAAAAAGAGGCTCTTGTTCTGTGCGACCTCTGCGGTCCGCGCATACGATTAGGTGCTTTTGAAAACGACGAAACATTTAAGGTTGCGGAAGGTGATCTCTTCACATTTTTCGTTACTTCATGTTTAGGAAATAGTCAGCAAGCATTCATCAACTATGATCGACTCCCTCAAGAAGTAAAAGTAGGATCAGTGATCATGGTTCACGATGGAAAAAGAAAATTCAAAGTTGAGTCGGTAACAGAGAATGCGGTTATTACTCGCGTGATTGCCGGCGGAAACATTCGAAGCAACGGAGGTGTAAATATTATTGGCGCAAACCTAACCATTCCAGTACTCACGGAAAGGGATATGAACGATATTGAGTTTGGGGTTACAGCTGGAGTGGATCTGTTCGCGGTTTCGTTTGTACAAAAAGCAGATGATGTGCTTGGTCTTAAGAATATTCTTGCAGAACGTGGCTCAAATGCAGGAGTTATTGCAAAAATTGAAACGCCAGAAGCGGTGGACGCGATTGACGGAATCATTGATGCATCAGACGGAATTATGGTTGCGCGTGGTGACTTGGCGATTGAAATTGGTCACGAGTACGTGCCAAAGGCTCAGAAAATGATTATCAAGAAATGCAACGAAAAACAAAAGTTTGTAATTGTTGCGACCGATATGATGGACTCGATGAAATCAAGTCCGACTCCAACCCGAGCCGAAGTTTCCGACGTTGCTAATGCGATCCTTGATGGCGCCGACGCAGTAATGACATCGATTGAAACAGTGATTGGGGATTATCCAATAGAAACGGTGACAATGATGAGGAAGATTATTGATGTTTACAAGAATTAATTATATATTTGCTTATATGCAACACGAAACAAATGAAACTGAATTAGAAATCTGCGTAGACTCGCAAGGCGCACCGCTTGCAAGCGGGGACAGTGTGCAGGTGATCAAAGATTTGAAAGTAGGTGGAACGAAACTTACGATTAAGAAGGGAAGTGTTGTAAAAAATATCCGCCTTACGGGAGACATTGAAGAAATTGAGTGTCGGTACGATGATATGAAGGGAATTATTTTACGAACAGAATTTTTAAGGAAGAAGGCTTAGGCCTTTTTGTATAGTAACCATATGAAGACTATATATTTAGATGTACGAACTCCAGAAGAATATGCCGAAGGTCATTACCCGAATGCGATTAATCACGATGTAAACTTATTTATGATGGGGACATATCCCGATGAGGCTCTTGTTTCAAAAGAAGACGAGATAAAAATTTATTGCCGATCGGGGGCTCGAGCAGGGGTGGCAAAAGACATGCTTGAAAAAGCAGGATACGAAATGGTTGAGAATGTAGGAGGACTTGATGACTTATTATAAAACACCCATACGGGTGTTTTATTTATGCTTTCGAGTGAGCCCGAATACCATGGCGGTATTGGTGATAATCATGGCAACGGAATGGAACATGGTTGCGATATTGTAGGAACTAAGCGCGAACAATGCAAGGATATGACGCAGAACATTCGATCCATACAAAATCGGAGTTTCTGTTTCTGCGTGCTGCCAACCTTTCTTCAGTGTTGGAATGAAAGCAATCACGTCGATGGTTACCATGATTACGACCGACCACGTTGGGTCTTTGGTAATAATCCATGGAATAAGTCCAAGAAGCGCCGCAACAAGGAACCATGTGTCCTGCCGAGGAATATTTTTAAATCCATACTTAAGGGAGAACAAGAAGATAATAAACGTAAAAATTTCCGAGGCTCCAAACGCGATAAGGGCCCATCCTGCGCCGCCGATCCATTGTCCTGCAAACGTAACCCCTGAAACGATAGACCAGATAAACCAGGTATAAGGATGCGGTTTCACTTTACCCTTGAACATATCCAATAGATAAGGAACGTTTCCAATAATGGCAAGCAGTCCTGCAGCAATGGCGAATAATAATTTCATTGAAGTAGTATAGCAAATAAAATACCCGCTCCTAGAGCGGGTATTTTTAAGCAGCTTTGAGATACGGTTTACGTCTTGGCTTGAATCGCTTATGAATAGTTGTGATAACGGGATCAATTTTTTGATGGTGGTCAAATAATTCTCCAATATCTTTTCTAAGCTTAATACATAATTCAAGTGTTGAGTGCTCCTTCCGAATCATCCGTTGCGCACGACGGAGTAACTGAACGACTTCATGCCAACTCTTTTCTTTGAAGAGGGTTTTCCATGCGGTCTTCTGGTATGCGTAGGCGCGGGACTTTTTGGTTTCAAGGTAGGCAATGGTTTCGTTTAGGGTTTTATTCCGAAACAAAACATGCCACGAGTCATGGCGCAATCGCCACAGTTTCATCAGGTTATTTGGGAGCGTAAACGACGCGCCGTAATATTGCCTAATTCTTGAACGGGGTACCAAATGGTGATTCGTAAGGAGGCCATACTCTCTGTGCCGTATTTGTTTTTTCTTAGCCATGGGAGCAGTTTCGTAAATTGTAGCATATTTAATTTAAGGAGAGTAGAATAAGTCTATGAAAAAGAACATTGGAACCCCAGATCGAATTTTGAGAGCTGTTATTGG
>CAZVLM010000007.1:0-6464 GCA_964628065.1 uncultured Candidatus Saccharibacteria bacterium | reverse complement strand
AGTCTATGAAAAAGAACATTGGAACCCCAGATCGAATTTTGAGAGCTGTTATTGGCGTAATTTTGCTCGTGGTGGCGCTTGTTATTGCGATGCCGTTATGGCTTAAAATTGTCCTTATTATCGGCGCTGTTTTCTCGTTTTATCAGGCGTTGACGAGTTGGTGTGCGCTCTATCAGTTGATGGGAAAGAATACGTGCCCGATCGAATAATTCAAGTCTATGAAGAAAAAAGTTACTCCATTAACTAAAAAGGCGCCTTCATCAGCAAAGCGCACGGATGAAAAATTATGGGAACTTTGCAAACAAGAAGCCGTTTTCAAGATGGGAAAATTTTCGGCGCGCGCGATGCAGTATGCCGTAAGTCTTTATAAGAAACGTGGCGGGGGATATGTAGGTACAAAATCTGACACGAATAGTCTTGTACGCTGGACAAAAGAAGACTGGGGTTACACCGGCGAACCAGGCCACAGTCGCTATTTACCAAAACAGGCTCGTGCGCATTTAACGGTTGGTGAAAAAATTGCAACCGACCGTGCCAAAAATAAAGGGACCGCAAAAGGGGAGCAATGGGTTGCCCAGCCGAAAAAGATCGCGAAAAAAGTGGCGAAGTATCGGATAAGCAAATAACATTAAAATATAAATTCTATGAAAAAACTCTACCGTTCATCTACCAATAAAGTCGCTGCGGGCATCCTTGGCGGATTAGGGGAATACTGGGATATTGATCCAGTGGTACTTCGACTTGGCTTTGTGTTCCTGATTCTTATCACAGGACTGTTTCCTGGGGTGTTGGCGTATATGATTGCGCTGGTTATCGTTCCCAAACAAGGAAGATAGGAGGAACATAGGGGACACGCAGAGCATTTGCATGAATAATAAAAGACTCAAATAATCGTTAAAAAACGTAAATATGTACTATTTTTAAGTATAATTTACGTTTTTTTGCTGATAATCGTGAAAAATACAAGTTTATAACCGTTTTTTCACGGTATATTGACTTAAGTCGTGAATTCTATATAATAGTTACATGTCAAAAAAATCACCTATTTTTTCAAAAATTCAAGAACTTCGTGAACTATACTATAAAAAACTTTCAGGGAAAGAATCCCTCATGAAGCTTTTAAGTGAAGCAGAAATATCTGAACAGGTGTACAACTCAAACGCGATCGAAAACAGTACGCTGTCACTTGAAGAAACTGAAAAAATTCTCCTGCAAATTGACCTTGATCGCTACGTGTCTGATCGAGAATTATTTGAAGCAAAAAATCTTGCTCGTGTTGTCGATTACATTGATAAGCGAGCCAAGGAGCAAGAACTAAGTCAGGAAGTAATTTTAAACTTACATAAAATGCTCATTAGTAATATTCGTGATGATATTGCAGGACGATTTAGAAAATCAGGCGAATTTGTACGAGTAGGATCTCATATTGCTCCAAAATCTGAAGAAATAAATTTGCGCCTTGAATCACTCCTTAGTGAATACTGTGCAACACCTCACGAAAATATTGCCACCCGAATTGCAAAATTACACCTTGCCTTTGAATACGCGCATCCTTTTGTTGATGGGAATGGGCGTATTGGCCGTGTCATCAATAACTACCTATTAATCCGTGATGGCTTTGTTCCTATCAATATTAAATTCATTGATCGTTCAAAATATTACGACGCATTTAAGGAATACCAAGAATCGGGTACCACTAAAATCATGGAGGAGATCGTTGCCAAGGCAATTACTAATAGTTATTACAAGCGTCTTGCTTATCTAGAAGGGAAAGAAATCATTACTCTTGCAGAATATGCTGATCGCAACCGATTATCTCATTCAAACCTTATCAACAAAGCCAATCGTCAAACGATTCCTGCATTTCTGGAAAGAGGCACTTGGAAAATAGGGGCCTAGGTTAGGACATAATTAGCAGAACATCTTGGGCAAGAGTCAAGGTAGCGCGACAATATCGTGCTATACTTTTCCCATACCAACCTAAGTACTTTAATCTATGTCACAAACTATTCCTCAATCATTACCTCTCATTGTTCCAATCCTTCAAATTATCCTTGCGCTCGGATTATTCAACGTATGGCTTTTGCGATTTAAAAAATCTACCGCGTATCGCGGGGGATCGGCAAAGACGTTGCCAGATGAATTCGCGGTGTATGGATTACCGAAGTGGTTTATGTATATCGTAGGCGCTCTCAAGATGATTATCGCAGTAATTTTAATTGTAAGTGCATTTATGCCGAGCCTGTCTGGTGTTGCGGTGTACGCCCTTGGATTGTTGGCAATCCTCATGGTTGGCGCAATTTCAATGCATATCAAGGTTCGTGACATCATTATTAAAATGATACCCGCGATGGGAATGTTCGTGATGACACTCGCGGTGTTGTATTTGCGTCTGTTTTAATTTTTACTTTCTATAGTTCATCCATAGTACTTATAATGATTATGCACATCTCTCTCACTGGCGGATCCGGATTTATTGGAACGGCACTTGCTAAAAAATTACTTGATAACGGACACCATGTAACCATTTACGACCGCATGGCACCGCGCTTTTCGCATGAGCGGATGACGTTTGTGCAAGCGAATTTGGTGACGGATCCTGCACCAGCGAATATTGCGGAAAGTGATGCGATTGTGCACCTTGCAGGGGTGAGTATTTACGAGCGATGGACACCAGAATATAAGAAGCAAATCATGGACAGCCGAACAAAAAGCACGGCGTCTATTGTTGATGCGTGCAATGCTTCGGCTCGCAAGCCATCAGTATTCGTCTGCGCATCAGCGGTTGGATATTACGGCGACCAGGGCAATGAACTCCTTACCGAAGAGGCAATAGCAAAATCGTCAGGCGAAGATTTTCTTTCAGACGTGTGCGTGGTATGGGAATCTTCAGCTCAAAAAATTGAGGCGCTCGGCATTCGAAGAGTTTCGATTCGAACGGCTATCGTCCTTGGTCCCGGCGGAGGCATGATGTCAAAACTCTTGCCGATATTCAAATGGGGATTGGGCGGAAGACTCGGAAGCGGGAATCAGTGGTTTTCGTGGATTCATATTGATGACTTGGTAAATATCTATTACGAAGCTATTACCAATGCGTCCCTCAGTGGTCCTATTAATGCTACCGCGCCAGAACCAGTTACGAATAGAACATTTACCCAGTCACTTGCACACGCGCTTCACCGGCCAATGCTCTGGATCATTCCCGCATTCGCGCTTCGCATCATCCTCGGCGAGTTCTCAAAAGCCGTGCTTGCCAGTACCAGAGCTGTGCCCACAAAACTTCTCGCGGTAGGATTTACGTTTAAGTATAAGACGATCGATGAGGCGGTTGGGGCGTTTTCGGAGAAGTAAAGAAAAGATAAATGTATTGTTTTCTATAAAATTTGACCGCTGGGTTTTTGTGCTAAACTTATCAACACATGAAGCCAGAAACTATTCAATCCCTCGTGGAACACTTTGAATCTTGCGTAAATAAAACCGATGAAGGGGTTGATTTTTGGCTGGCTCGAGATTTGCAACAACTTTTAGGATACGCCAAGTGGGATAACTTTTTAACGGTTATTAATAAGGCTAAAATAGCCTGTGAATCAACGGGGCATAAGGTAACCGACCATTTTGCCGACGTCGGGAAAATGGTCGAGCTGGGGTCTGGAAGCGAGAGAAAAATTGATGACATGATGCTTACTCGTTATGCTTGCTACCTGATTGCTCAAAATGGAGATCCAAAGAAAACTGAAATTGCCTTTGCGCAAAACTATTTCGCCATCCAAACAAGAAAGTTGGAGGTTATTGAAAAGCGGATTCAAGAAGCTGAGCGATTGCTTGCTCGGCAGAAATTAACCGAAACGGAAAAAGAGTTGTCAGGGGTAATATTTGAACACACAGGAAGCGATAAGAATTTTGGACTCATTAGAAGCAAGGGAGATAAGGCACTCTTTGGATACACAACAAGTGAAATGAAGGATCGTCTTGGAATACCTCATAGTCGCGCGATTGCTGATTTTCAGCCAACCATTCTTTTGAAAGCGAAAGACTTTGCAACAGAAATAACTATTTTTAATACCAAGGCAAAAGGCCTCCATTCAGAGCAGTTAATTTCAGATGAGCATATCATCAATAATCGAAGTGTTCGCAAGACATTGATTAGTCGAGGAATTCAGCCAGAAAACCTACCTGCAGAGGATGATATTAAGAAAGTAGAAAGGAAATTAAAATCCGATGAGAAAAAGGGTTTAATAAAACCGGAGAAGCTGGATTAGTAGAAACTATAATGACGGCGAAACCTGTTTTAGCTATGTTATAATAAACCCATGAAAAAACCTCTCATCATAAGCCTGGCAGTCGCCGTGATCGTTGTTGCGGTTGGCATTTATTTTATTATTCAGTCTCAGAAAAAGCCGGCGGAGCCTGTTACTGATCCCGTTGTAACCAATCCTATTGAACAACCCCCTCAGCAGGCTATTAAGTTCGTCGACGGGCGACAGTGTTATACGTATTCGCATGAAGCTACGAAAGAAGAGCCCGTTACTTCTACTGAATTTATCGACATGACTATTGCGGGAACAAAAGTTACCGGAACGAAGCATGGAACTCAATCAGGACCGGAGCTTACGAACGGATGGGAGGGAACCCTGAATGGAAGTATTACAGGAGATACCATGACGGTTGCATTTGCATATACGGTTGAAGGGTCAAAAAATACCGAACAGGAAATTTATCAAGCAAGCCTTGTTGGCATTGATCGATTGCGATATCCACTGATTGATAAGTATAAGGAGGGATTATTTCCAGATACTACGAAGGAATTCAAGCGGATTCCGTATGTAAGAGTTGGATGCGAGTCATCAAATTAAGCAACTTTTAAAACTATGAAAAGATTTCTATTAATTGGAGCAGGAATAGTGGTGGTTATTGCAGCAATCATTGCAGTCGTATTGCTGAGCAACAAAAAAGAACCTATTGCCGTAACTCCTGAACCGCAACCAACTCAATCCGTTGAAATGTGTTATCAGTATTCAGAAGTAACACCGAGCGGGTTTTATGATAGGGCATTTTTGAAAATGACCCTTGCGGGAACAGGTGGAACAAAGGTGGTTGGTCAATACAAAGATCTACCTGCAGAAAAAGATTCTAAGGTTGGCACGTTCGAAGGGATTGCTGGCCCTATGGATCCAAAAATTTCGGCTCGAACCGCTGATGTGTGGTGGAATTCCATGGCCGAAGGCATGACCGTGACCGAGCAATTGAAAATCGTATTCGGCGAGGGAAGTGCGACGGCGCAATTTGGCGAAATGGTAGACCGAGGCGATGGAACGTATGTGTACAAGGATCCGATCAAGCTCACGAATGGGTTTCAAATGTCACAGACCGATTGCGCAAGCCTTGATGATCGAATGATTGTTGAGGAATATTTAAGAAAAAATATTGGAAGTATTGCGCCTAAAACAGCGGTACTTGGTGGAGCGTGGTATGTCATATCCGCAACGTTAGATACTACCGCAAAGACAGGAGTGGTTGTCTATGAGGATGGACATATTCAAGAAAAGTCCGCTTTTAGTTATGTGCGCAATGGAGGGAAGGTTGCTATTACTTGGGTAAAATAATAATCATTCTATGAAGAAGTTATGGTTCAAGGCAAAAGAATACGGCTGGGGCTGGTATCCCGTGACTTGGCAGGGGTGGCTTGTGATTGTCATTTTTGTTGGGCTTGCGGTCGGAAACGCGTTTCGGCTGGATATGGGGAATCAGGGGGATAAGGTGCCGGTGGAGTTTCTTATTGAGACGGCGGTGCTGGTAATCATTCTGATAGGGATTTGCTTTTGGAAGGGGGAGAAGCCGGGGTGGAGGTGGGGGAATAAAGGAAATATAAAGAAATAAATTTTTCTTTATTTCGAGTATGTTAGCATTTTGCCATGAATCATGATGAAGTATTCGATGCATGGAACAAAGAAAAGAAGGCTTTGCATAATCAGGAAGACAGCCGTACTTATTACGTCAACGAACGGGAAATTTGGTTTGTAAAAATGGGGAAGAATATTGGATTCGAAGAAAACGGTAAGGAGGAATTCGCTCGCCCTGTGCTTGTGATTAAAAAAGTAGGGAATATGTTCTTTACGGTAGCCCTTACAACCAAAGGAAAATCAAACAATAGGTTTTATCACCAACTCGCGAACCCTTCTTTTACTGATGAACATATTAGAAATCAGCATAACTCATACGCGATCCTGTCCCAGTCTCGCTCAATAGATAAAAAGAGGTTTCTTGAGAAAATAGGGCAAGCGGCTCCAGAGGATTTTCAAATCATTAAGCAAAAACTCACAGAATTGCTCCTGTGAGTTTTTGCTTTGTTCCCTCCCGGTTAAGGGAGAAATCCCGAAGGACATTTGTAAGGGGAGTATAGCAGGGAGGGGGTGAGGGGTCAAGGATGGTTTAAGGGAGCAGTCCTCGATATTCGAGGGTTTTTG
>CAZVLM010000006.1:21580-36998 GCA_964628065.1 uncultured Candidatus Saccharibacteria bacterium | reverse complement strand
TGTTTGGCGTTGAACAAGGCGTAGCACTTATCAAGTCCGGCAAAGCGAAAAAAGTTATCGTCTGTGGCGCTGATCGTATGAGCAAGACACTCAATTCATTTGATCACAAGACAGGCGTTCTCTTTGGAGATGCGGCAGGGTGCGTTCTTCTTGAAGAGGTAGCAGATACTGAAAGTGGAATCCAAGACACTCTGTGCAAGGTCGTTACAGATAACCTTGAAGATGTTTATTTCAGAACACTGTTCAGTGTGATGACATGGGAGAATTCCGAGAAATTCGAAATCGACGGAAAGAAAGTTTACAATCATGGCGTCCAGTTCACGATCGAACTTATTACTGATTACTTAACAAAGAATAATCTCACACTCGATCAGTTTGACTTCATCGTTCCCCATCAGGCGAACATGCGCATGATCAGAAAAGTCGCCGAGGGCATCAACTGTCCCATCGAAAAATTCCTCGTGAATATCGAAAAGCACGGCAATACCGCAGGGGCATCTGTTGCGCTCTGCTTCGCGCAGAAGGTAGAGGAAGGCGTACTTAAGAAAGGCCAGCGGATCCTTATGGTAAGTTTTGGAGCGGGATATACGCTGTCGTTGGTGGATGTGATCTTATAAAGGCTTAAAGCCGTCCCAAAGGCGGTTTTTTGTTTTCCTTATAAAAAGGTATGATAATATCATTACCCATAACCTAAAGAATATGAACAAAAAGATTTTAATCGGACTAGGGATTGTTATTATTGTGATAGTTGCAGTGTTATTACTTAAAAAGCCTCAAGTTGATAAATTGGCTGCTGTTGAACCTGTTAAGATCGGCGCTGCTCTCGCGCTTACGGGCGATGCTGCGGCATGGGGCGCGCAAGAACGACAAGGAATTGAACTTGCAATAGAAGAATTAGGAAAAGAAAATGTTCAAGTTGTATATGAAGATACCTTCTCATCGTCGAAAGGAACTCTTTCAGCGGTTCAGAAACTTACGAGCATTGATGGTGTTAAGTACATCATTGGTCCAACATGGCTTGATTCTTATCCTGGAGCCCAGAAGCTAATCAAAGATAAAGAAGTGCTGATGGTGACCCCTTCTGCGAACGCTACCACGATCCAGCAGCCTGATAATCTTTCAAACCTCTACTCTCTTTGGTATCGAACAGAGCATGATGCTGACATGTATACAAAAATCCTAAAGGATAGCGGAAAGAAGTCAGTTGCAATCCTTGCACTGAACGATGCTTACTTTACGACATTCATGGATTTGCTCAAGCCTCGATTGGAAAATGCTGGCATCAAAGTACTTTCGATTGAGTATGCGAACTATGGATCTGATCCAAAGCCTACACTTGAAAAACAGTATGCTCTGAAGCCCGAAGCGATAATGATTGCTTCATACGATCCTGCTGTAGCGAATAAAGCATATCAGTATATCAACCAGCGATTTGATAAGTCCGTAATGAGAATCGGTACAAATATTAAGGAATACTTATCAGTTGATTCGAACGATCTGTCGCTTGTAAACGATTATTACTCAATCAAACCAAAGACTGCGAGTGAATCATTTGTTAAGAAATACGAGGCTAAGTTTGGATCAAAGCCAGACTTCTCTGCTTCACAAGCATATGATGCGGTAATGCTTATCGTTAAGGCGAAGAAAGATGGAAAGGTCCCTTCGTCTCTAGATACGGCATCGTATGGGATGATTACATTTGATGCGGTGCATGGCATTGCGTCAGATAAGCAACTCTACGACATTTATAAGGTTGTTGGTGGAAAAGAAATAGTTCAGTAGTAAAAACCGCCCAAGCGGTTTTTGTGTTACCATGAAATTATGAACGAGAATATCTTGAGACAAAATAAAGAGGCTTGGAATCAAGCCGCAAAATATTTCTATGGCGGTGGCGCGCTGCCTATTTGGGGAGCTCTGAGCGAAGAAGTTAATAATCCAGGACTTATTGGAGAAATATCAGGTAAGGCTTTTTTTGAGATTGCATGCGGGAGTGGTCATTCAATTAATTACTTAATAAAGAATGGGGCAGAGAAAGTCTACGGCTTAGATTTTTCTGAAACGCAAATCAATTTTGCTTCTGAACTTAATAAAGAGGCGCTAGAATCTGGAAAAGTTGCGTTGTTTCATTCGCGAATGGAAGAGAAGGTTGATATTTTTCCCGAGACAATAGACATAGCATTTTCAATATATGGAGTTGGTTGGACGCAGGATCTTGAAGTGACGCTTTCAAATATCTATTCCTATCTAAAACCCGGCGGCATGTTTATAACAAGTTTTGAGAATCCTCTCTTTACTCGATCGATTTTTAACAAGGATGACAATACCTTTAAGTTAGAAGGCGCCCCCTATGAGGACTACGTGAAAGAACTTCAAGACTGGTTTGGTGGCAACGCAACGGTTATCTGCAGGCTTCCGCAAACATGGATAAGAACCGCAAAGAAAGTAGGATTTAATCTCGAAGATTATTTTGAGGCTAAGCCCGTACAATACAGTACTGATGATCCCGATCTGCGTGCTTACTATGACTGGGATAAGGTTCAAAAGATAGCCCCCACTCTTGTTTTTAAATTCAAAAAGCCTTTGTAGGGCTTTTTTACTTAGAGTAAATTAATTCGCTTTCTTATCTCGAGTGGTATATGAAAATTTGTGGAAAGCTTTTTGCGAATGGAAAAGGCTTTTTGATGATTGTTCTCTACAATGAGAGTAATAATTCCAGGTTTTTGGAAAAGAAGGCCTAACTTTATTGAAAGTGATTCTTCATCCAATGTTGAGCGATAGACATCATCAATCTGTTTAGCGAGCCTCGGCGAAATTCGAGTAGTAAGAACATAATTGCCAATGGATGAAATATGATCCCTTCGATTGAAATTAATAAGGGGATCAAGAAAAATTTGATGAAAATTGGTTCGCAGAGAGTTGCGCACTATTTTGTCGCAAGGGTCATTTCCTCCGACAATGGTGTACGCCAGAATCTTGCTTCGTTCAAGGTCTGCGTAATATTCATGTTCACTGCCTTTTCTTCCGGGAACAAGCGACCAGAACTGGTGTGGAGTGAAATGGAAAATGGGATAATGATTTGTCTCAAGTCCAATGTCGGCCAATGTATGCTTCCAGAATGCGTCCAGATGCTCGAGTCTTCTAAAACGATACGTCACATCTTCGCCTTCGGAAAGGCGGAATCTACTTTTTGCCGCAAAAAGATTCGCTGCCTTTTCTCGCCACACGTTGCTTATAGAGTAATGTTGCTTTTGCTTTACAACGATGTCGTTTTGGACAAGGTCGCGGAGTGTTTTATAAATACCCTGAATGGTGGGACGCATCTTATTTAAAAAAAGTACTTGCTGTAGTTCTAAGACGGTAAGGGGCTTTATTAATAAGCACTCGATAATATGATCATGTAGCGCTTTCTTTCGTCCAAGTATCATATGGTTAGCTTATCATTTTTAAACAAAAAGTTTAAAAATATATTAATATGCAATGAAAAAGTGACATGTCAACAATTCCCTGCTATTATTTACTTATATGAAAAATACCAAAGCTATATGGATCGGAGTTTTTGCGATTATTTTAGCAGTAATATTAATAGTTACACTAAAAAAGCCAATCACTCCTCATAATTCAGAGGTGATCAAAATCGGTGCTGTGCTGTCGCTTACCGGAGGAGCATCAGCCGACGGCGAAGCCCTCAAGCAAGGAATTGAATTTGCAAAAGAAGAGCTTTCAAAGAAAGGTGTTTCCGTGGAGGTTGTCTACGAAGACGACAAGACTGAAAGTGCCGATACGGTAAGTGCCATCAACGCCCTTTCGGTGCGAAATGTTCAGGCGATTATCGGTCCGACTTGGTCATTCCTTGGGGATGCGGCTGTGCCAGTTATTGATCGATTGAAGATCGTATCGGTAATGCCGGTTACCACGACAGAAGTAGTTAACGGGAAGAGTGAATATCTTTTCCATGGTTCAATTAAGAATGCGCTTATGAAAGATGAGTTTACAGCTTTCATAAAAGAAAAGAACATAAAGAAGATCGCGTTTATCGGAAATGATGATGCTTGGTCAGGAAGCATCCTGGCTCCTCTTGCCGAATCTGCAGCTGCGAACGGAGCGGAGATTGTTATCAAGGAGCAGGTTCCTTTCGGATCAGAAGCCGCGTCTATGCCGTCAGTGCTTACGAAAATAAAGCAGCAGAAGCCTGATGTGATCATCTTTTCAATCTTCGACGACCAGGGAATTTCAAAACTTGTGAATGGAGCTCGCCAGCAAGGTCTCATGGTTCCAATCATTGCGACAGATACGAGTCTCCGCCGAGTAGTCTCTGAAGGTCTTCTTGGAAATACTTCCCTTGAAAATCTTTACGATATCACTCCTGAGTCAGATGGATCGTTTGAAAAGGCATATGAAGCTCGTTATGGAACAAAGCCGAATACGTTTGCAGATCGAGGATACGATGCTCTGATGATCTTGGTAGATGCAATTCAGAATAAGAAAGAGATGGATCTTAAAGACTACATCCATACTAAGACAAACTACAAAGGGTACGCTACAACGTATTCATTCGATGAGAATGGAGACGTAAAAGGAGGGGCTTGGAAATTTGTTCCAATTGCTAAATAAGTATCAAACATAAAACCGCCAGTGGCGGTTTTATGTTTACTTAACTCTCTCAATCTTCCCTCCCTTAATCACAAACATAACTGGAATAGCTTTCGAGCTTCCCTCTGGGGTAAATCCGATTGTTCCTGAAGCACCTCCGTAATTCTGGGTTGCGTAGAGTCCGTCCTTGATGGAATTTGGATTCTTTGATGCGTTGTACATGAGCCATACCGCGTCGTATCCCCATGTTCCGTAGAGAAGTTTCTTTGGTTCGAAGCCGAATTTCTTTTTATACAGATCGATGTAGTGATCGGTTTGCTTTGTTGCAGGATCAGCTACGAGAGATTCGTAAATTCCTTCAAATAATCCAGGATTGTTTCGCGCAAGCTCGTCATCAAGTGTGTCAGAGCTTACAATGTATCCTTTATATCCTGCTTCTCTAAGTTGTTTTACGGCAACGAACATATCTTCAGTAGTCATATAGACCACATCAGGATTCATTTCCTTGATCTTGAAAAGCTCGGTTCGGTAGTCTAGATTTCCTGGAGCTGAGAATGATTTATAAATGAATTTTCCACCATTCTTATTAAATTGCTCTTCAAATGAATCAGTTACAGCGAGTGACCATTCTTGCTTATATCCGAATGCAGCTGCAGTTTTTACTTTCAATGTTTCTGTTGCAAAGTTTGCCGTTACTTCGCCTGATGCAGGCGTCCATGGACCGCTTGCGAAGACGTAGTCTCCCATATCTTCAAGTTGCTTATTTGAATCCCAAAGTACCAGCATAGGAATATTCTTTGCATCGCTGATCTGGTGCGTTGCCGCAGCTTCCATGTAAGCTGATACAACAATAGAATCAACTTTGTCTTGCTGAACAAGTTTTACGACGGCATTCGTCGCTTTCTTTACCTCGAGAGCGCTGTCCTCAAAAATGATCTCAGGCTTTTGATTAGTAATTTCGTCCATTGCGACCTCGGCTCCTCGTTTGAATTCTTCACCGTAGGCTGCATAGATGCCCGTGAGAGGAAGCACAAATCCAATCTTAATCGGCCCCGCCCCCTATCGTATTTTTAGTCGGTCGCTCTACGAAAATACTAATTACAATAAGTGCCGCTACTAGTAATCCTATGAAAATCCATGATTGTTTATTCATATGTTTAGTATACCAAAACCACTTTATTTTTTCCTGAAAGTTTCTTTATTGGCGTTTGCTATGCTTTTTTGTCATGAAAAGTCTGCATGAAAAAGCAATCCGCGAATATAAGAAATTAAAGCCCCTGAGCTGTCCTGTTTTAGGTAACGAGACGGTGTATTTCTATAACTCGGGATATGAGCACCTTATAAGAAAAGGGCGAAAATTTCGACCAGCGAATGAGATCTACCGCAGAATGAAGCTCCTTGCGTACGCTGAGGGGATTATTCAAGATAAGGCTATTCTCACAGAATTAAGAAAGTCAGGGCACGTAACCTTTTGGGGTTTATGTAAAAGAGTTGGCAAAAGAGACGTTACTGTCGTAATAAGACGGATTGGCAATGGCCCAAAACACTTTTTTAGTATTATGGATGAAAAACTTAAATAAAAAATCCCTCCAAACGAGAGGTTTTTTATTATGCTTGCCACCAGCTTCAATGCCGATAGAGATTTTACCCTCGCAAGCACGTAACGATCTTAACTTAAAAAGATATTCCAGTCAATTCTAATTTAAGGATTTTCTTTATTATTTCTTTATCCTATAACTTATACTCCCCAATCATCCCCTGCGGTCGATAAATCATCAGTAGCACGAGCAACAATCCATAAATCACCTGTCTCATCTGCGCGGCAATGTCCGATGGGAATCCGACAAATCGCAACGCTTCGGGAAGGATGACGAGGATGAGTGCCCCGAGAATAGCTCCTCTGTTGTTTGCAAGTCCTCCGAGGATAATGATTGAAACCATGAGGATGGATTCAGCGATCGAGAATGTGTAGGGGTCGATGAATGTAATGTATGAGGCGTACAGTCCTCCGGCAAGGGCAGCAAGTGCTCCCGCGATCATGAAGATCAAAAGCTTGAAGTAATGCGTTTTGTATCCGAATACTTGGAGCGCGTTCTCATCCTCGCGGATCGATTTCAGAACCCGGCCGAATGATGATTTGGTAATGTACTGAGCAATCAGATATACAAGTCCAAGTATTACCAGCGCAAGAATGAAGAAGTAAATGTTTTCTGAAAAGACAAATGATCCGATGCTTGGTCGGGCAATGCCAGGAATTCCGAGTGGTCCGCGCGTAACGCTTTGCAGGTTCAGGAACAAGTTTCCCACGATAACCGTCATTCCAAGGGTTGCGAGGACGTAGAAGTCGTCTCTAAATCGTGAAACCGCAATTCCTATTACGAGCGCAACAACCGCAGAAAGTGCCATACCGATCAAAACGCTTGGGAAAAATCCGATACCGAGCTTCGTAGAAAAAAGTGCTACGGTGTATGCTCCGATTCCGTACAGTGCTGCATGTGCTAGCGATAAAAGTCCCGTATATCCCACAACAAGGTTAAGCGACAATGCCAGAATGCCGTAGATAGAGAAAATGATTCCGATGTGAATAAAATATTCCATAAGTTTATGTATAGTGAGAAGCTTGAACTATTTCTTGAATAGTCCCTGAGGGCGAACTAAAAGGAAAATGATTAATACCGTAAACGCAATCAAGTCTTTCCATTCAGCTGAGAAATACCATACTCCAACGTTTTCGATCACAGCCAGAAAGATTGCGCCGATGATTCCTGCGTAGATATTTCCGACGCCTCCGATGATGCATGCAATAACTGCTTTCAAGATAAGCCCGAATCCCATATTTGGTTCCATTCCTGTATCAAATCCGACGAGGATGCCCGTGAGTGCTGCAATCGCTCCTCCTGCAATGAACACTTTTCCGATAATGGCCTGCGTATTAATTCCCATCGTCTTCGTAACTTCCTCGTCATCTGCAACGGCACGAATCGCTTTTCCTGTTCGAGACTTACTTAAGATGACAGCCGTCGCAATGCCAATAACAACAAAGAGAAAGATGAGGAGTGCCTGAACATTTGTAATGATGGCAGATCCGATCGTAATTGTTTTAACGTCTACCAAGTTTGAAAGTGTTTGAAACTGACTCGTGAAGAAAATAGGAATAAGTGATATTGCAACTGTATACAATCCTAGTGCCGCAACGAGGAATACCATCTTTGATGCTTTGCGAATTCGAAGTGGTACGTATACTAATCGATAGACCAAGTACGAAACAAGGGATCCGATAACAACTCCAAGAATAACGGCAGGAATCAGCGGCAGGTGCAGTAATTTTGCAAACAGGAATACCATATACGCGCCAATGACCGGAATCGCTGCATACGACAAGTCGAAAAATCGCACCGTCCCATATATTAAGTTAAACCCAATAGCAAGGAGCCCATACACCGATGCCGTAATCAAACTATTCGCGAGAATTTGCTGGAAAAACATACTTTTACTGTAGCATAAAACGCCATTTATGTAAGACTTTATGAAATATTGAGAATTTCTTATACGAAACTTTATTCCGTAATTGCTAGCATGGTTTCCATGAAAGACTACGACTCATGGAATGACTTAAAAAAGAATATTGAAGCCTCAAGCCGCACCATCTCATACAAGCCGGGAGACGTGTGGTGGTGTTCGCTTGGTGTAAATATTGGAAGTGAAGAAGACGGTAAGAATGAGAATTTCGAAAGGCCCGTGCTTATTGTAAACAAATTCGGAAGCGACAGCTGTCTTTGTGTCCCAATGACTACTGCCATAAAGGATGATCGGTTTCATGTTCCATTAAATATCCTTGATAAGAATTCTAGGGCAATTATTTCACAAGTAAGATTGATAAGTACCAAAAGACTTATTAGAGAAATAGGCTCAGTAACCAAACAGGAATTGCGAGCGGTAAAAGATGGTCTTCATGCACTTATCCGATAAATTTCGCCAATCGAAAACCCGAGACGAATCCCGGGTAATCTCCACTGGTCTGCTCTTTCGAGTAACCGATTGTAAACCTAGTGTAGCAGAATAAGTTTTTGAGTCAAACGAGTGACGCGACATTTCTTTATGAAAACTTTATGTTACAATCCCTCCCAAATCCCCTTAAAAATATCTCTCAGATTTTGCGCCATCACGGGATCGTGGATTTCCACCATGTAATGCGGGTGCTGGTTGGTAACGACCATGATGACGTAGTTTCCCAGCACGGCATGTGTTACGTGAATATTATTTCCGTGTGGCCAGTACTTTACCTGCCGGCGTGAGGCGTCTTTTCCCTGGAAGGTTACAGCTTCTTCTTTCGTGTTGGTAATAAGCTTGATCGAAATACGAAGATCCAGGCGAGAAGCATACCAGTCGAACCATTCTTGGTATTGCTCGATAAACGTGTGATCTTGGAAGCCCCACCAGGTCGGATCAACTTCAAGGCCACTTTTATCATAATCATCAGAGCGACGATAGAGCGTATCATTTAACGAGAATTCATCGATGAATCGAATCTTTGGAACAGAATACCCTTTTGATTTGGGAAGAAATTGTAATTCAGCAATTGCCTGATCAACTAATCTTTTCTTTTCCTTAAGTAGTGATTCTTCTTTCTTATAAAATTCTTTCAGGTCTCCGACTGATAACGCAGTAAGGTAGGTAGTCGATCCTCCGAGGTCTTCCGATATTACGCCTTTCTTTATAAGTTCTTTTGCGGTGCTATATACGGTAGTACGATTGATCTTCGTGAAGCGCGCTACACTCGCATGCGATATTTTTCCATGCTCAAGGACGCATAAATAGACTTGGATTTCTTTCTCATTAAAGCCTAATTTTTGGAGCAATTCATTAATCATATTACACAATTCTATATTGTTGTTGATAATAAATCAACAGTATATAAACGTTATATATCAATATATATTAAGTAAAATAAGCAAATTAAGTTGCATATATTTTGACATAACTTGACCAAAATGCTAATATATTGCCATAGAAGCTTAATTTATATAGATATGAGTAAAAAATACTTAGGAATAGTTGTAGCAGTTATCTTAATTGCAGTAATTATAATAATTGCAGCGTTAGGTCAGAAAAATAATTCAGGAGAAATCAAGATTGGCTTCTTCGGTCCCCTGTCAGGAGATACTGCGGTGTATGGCGAGCCATCATTGCGAGGGTTAACAATGGCGGCAGAAGAACTTAACAAGAAAGGAGGCATTGATGGAAAAAATATTGCCATTGTGGCAGAAGATTCGAAGTGTAGTGGGAAAGACGCCGTAAGTGCGGTTACAAAATTACTAGACGTTGATCATGTTGAATATCTTATTGGTGGTTCATGCAGTGGTGAAGTACTAGCGGTAACTTCAATGGTTAATGATCGTAATGTTTTGCTATTCTCACCATTTGCATCAAGTCCGGAAATCGCAGGAAAAGGAATCTTTCGAGTAGTCCCATCAGATGCGATTGCGGGACCATTTATGGCGAACGATCTTGTGAAGACTTATAAGAGAATAGCTGTGATTACAGAGAAGACAGATTACGCAGTCGGATTAAGAAACGAACTGGTGAAACCATACGAAGAAGCAGGTGGAACAATCATAAGTAATGAATCTTTTGATACAAAAACAACTGATTTCCGCTCATTACTTCAGAAAGTAAAGTCACAAAATCCAGATCTTATTTTCATTAACCCTCAGTCGGGCGCAACTGGTGCTCGTATTGCGAAACAGGCTCGTGAATTGGGAATCACAACACAATTCGCAACGTTCTTCATTACCGGAGAAGATTTTACTTCAGAACCTGCAGCAGAAGGTACGATCATATTTGATATTCCGAGTCTCGCAAAAAACAGTAGCGCTAATACATTCATTGCTAATTATGAATCTAAGCATGGAAAGCCGTCGTATCCATTCGCCGCAGGATCGGCGTACGACATTCTTCACGTATTGAAACTTGCGATTGAAAAGTCAGGACAAGACAATCAGAAGATTCGCGAATACTTATTCACCATGAAACCTTATACTGGAATGGTAGGAACATTCTCGTTCGATATGAATGGAGATACGAAAGGATTGGGATATACAAAGCTTGTTATTAAAGATAAGAAAGCCGTTCCATTTGAGTAATCGCATTTAATTTTCCCAGCATAAAAGGCCCCGAAAGGCCTTTTATATTTGGTTTTCATTACCGCACTATCGCTGATATCTTAGGGCGCTTTATTATTTGGTGCTTGTCTTTCTCAAAAGGAAGAATGCCACCAACGATATGGATATATTCTTTGTCGCTAGGAAACTCTCTGGCAAGTTTTGCAATGTCGTTTTTGCAATATTTGAGCAATGCATTTCGATCGAGAATGTTCCCGCCGACATAGCAAAACAGTCCTTCATGGGCAATAATCTTCGAAAGAGTCACTGGCTCGTCATTAACAAGAAATTCAGCAATTAATGAAGTGCCAAATTGAACGCCGTAAATAACAGCATGGCATTTGTAAATCTCACCTATAATTTTTTCCAATTCATCGAAATCAACATGCTCGTAGCCTGCCTCTTTCGGCATGTGGTGATGCTCGTAGGTAAGCCGCTTGTTGTTTGTTGCGTTGAAATAAAAAATAATAATAGTTCTGGTGCTAGCTTGGCTTACTGCTTCGATTTTAAAATCAGTTGCGGTGTTAGACATGTTATTTAGTTTTTGGGTACACAATAAAATTGAATCAGGAAGATAATAACATAATTAAGTATATTGTCAATTATAAAAACACTCCCCTTGAGTGGTTTTATAAAATGCTTAATAACTTACAAACTCCCCATTCTTCAACTGCTTAACCGTAAGTGCAATACCGACAACATCCCCATTCGAGTCGAAGTGATATGTTCCTGCGGCTCCGTCGTAGCTCTTGATTGAATAAAGATAATCTTTGACTTTTGTTGAGTCGTACCCGTATTTAGAGATACCATCTTTGAAAAGATGAATAACATCGTACGCAGCTGCAGCAAAATAGGGGAAGTTTGGATCCTTGCCGAATTTCGCCTGAAAATCTTTCGTAAACTGTGCGGCATTTCCTTGTGTTCCTAAATTAGGAAGGTCCACTGCGATAAGTCCATCTAAGAGAGTTGCGTTTTTCTTTACCGCATCCCCCGTCATGTATGCGGTATAAAGCTGAACACTTACTTTTTGATCTCTTAACTGATTTGCAATCTGAATAAGTGGCGTTTCGGTTTGTCCGTTAACATATACTGAGTTGACTCCGGATGCCTTAATTTTTGATACTAATGAACGGAAGTCAGTAGTTCCTGTGTTAAAAGATTCATCGATCGCTAGTTCTCCACCTGCTTTTGTATAGCTCTGATTGAATACTTTTCGAATGCCTTGCGAGTAGTCCGTATTTTCAGAAATAATGACAACCTTGTTTGTCTTCTTGATAATAATATCTGCTAACATGGACCCCGCAGTATTGTCACTCGGATGATTCCTAAATACATAATCACCCATAGGGGTTATTGCAGGGTTTGATGATACCGGAGATACGGTCAGAACTTTTCCTGCTTCTACAATCGGAGCAATCGCGATAGTCTCTCCAGAGCATGATGCTCCTACTATGAATTTCACTTTGTCTACACTGACGAGTTTCTGTGCAGCAGACGCTGAATCTTTTCCGGTGCATTTCCCGTCTTCGTAAATTACTTCGATTGGTTTCCCGTTGATCCCTCCTTTTTTGTTAAGTTGTTCAACGGCAAGCTCGGTTCCTTGGCGAACGGTTTCTCCGTAAGGTGCTGCCTCTCCTGACAATGCAGCAATCATTCCGATTTTTACTGAATCGCCCTCGATAGCAACATTCTTATTGCCAGGCTTCTTAATAAGTACTATCGCGATAATAACTACTATGATCGCGATAAGTGGGATAATCCAACGGTTGTTTTTGGTTTGATTTTGTTCCATACATTAAAAAATTACTTAATAATTGACCTTATAGTTATACGTGTGCCATTGTAAACAACCAGATGAAAAGAAGTATTAAGGAAATTTGAAAAACGTTTTCTAAAAAAGCTTGTGATATAAGCTTGAATTCGAAACTTAAATAAGGTATTATGACGACGTAATTGGCGTCATTATGAAAAATACCTCCCTTTTATCATCTCTCGAGAAAATAGGTTTAAGTCCCCGCGAAGCGGCCGTATATCTTGCAGCGATAAGCTTAGGAGAATGCGGTATGTCAGAGCTTGCGAGCAAGTCAGGTATTCAACGAACGAGTGCCTATGTTACAGTTGAATCACTTGAACAAAAAGGACTTATAGGAACATTTAAAACAAAACGAGGAACTCGGTATCTCGCAAAAGATCCAAAGTTCATGTTAGAAGAACTTCAAAGAAATACTGATCTTCTTGAACAAGTATTGCCAGAGCTTTCTGCGCTTCAAAAAAAGTCAGTTGTAAAACCAGTGGTCACTTATTATGAAGGAGTAGATGCGTACATTCGTGCAGTAGAACTCTGTCTCAAGAAATCAAACACCACGATTCGCCATATTGGATCAATTGCAGAGGGCCACAAAACACTTGGGGAAGATTATGATTTTAAGTATTTTGCACCAACTCGAATCAAGAAGCATATTTACTTGAAAGCGTTGTATACGCCGGATACCCCGCACTCGCTTGGTGGTCGCGCCGACGATGGTATGTTGCGAGAAATTCTGTTTTTACCTGCGTCATATCCCATGAAAACACTCACACTTATTTTCGGATCGACAGTTGTTATCTCTACTACAAGAAAAACACTCGTGACGGTTGTTATTGAATCTGATGAAATTGCGGAGGCTGAGCGTTCGAAATTCGATTTGTTATTCGATTTAATAAAAAAGGCCAGCTAAGTAAGCTGGCCTTTGTGTGTAAGCATGCTGATTGAATGAAGAATAAAACTTTTTCCTTCGCTATCAGGAAGCCCTTTGGCATACAATTCGGCTTTTTCGGCGAACTGTTTTGCGTAATTGTTTGCGTGCCAGTGGATTGCTGCTTTTGAAAATCCACGCATTTGCAAATAGTATGGAAGTGTAATTCGTCCGGCGTGCAAGTCGGCAAATTGTGCAGGATTTTGTGGATGCATATCTTGCAAGTCATTAAGGATTTGCAACCCTGCGCCCAGCTCTATGCCGATGTTCCAAAGAGAATTAAGATGCTGTGCTGATGCTCCGGCAAAAAATCCGCCTGACCAGAGACTGAATCCATAAGGACTGTTCAGTAGTCGGCAACGCTTGAAATACGTTTCAAGGTATTCGCTTTCGATTTGAAGGCGCACCGAACTGGTAAGTTGTGATACTTCGAGCAGTTGGCCCTGATATGACAGCTCATTCGACTCATGAAATTTCTTTCGGAAAATCTTCTGCTTGGTTTGCGGTATTTGCATTGAGGCAATAAGTTGTTCTGCAGCAAGCCTGAAGCGCGATCCTGCGATGGCAATGGTCGAACGCTGAATCAAAGACTGCTTGCCGTCGATGATCCAATTGTCGCAGTAAAGCGCCATGCTTTGCGCGTCTTGAAGAGATAATAGTTCAATTCGCGGCTTGTTGTTACTAAAGCATTGTGACGCAGCATAGGCGAGCATTGGGCGCAACTTTGGCTTTCCTTCCCTCATATTGAGGAGTTGGTTCAGTGAGTAGTAATCCGTTTGTTGAAGAAGGTTTGCGATGTAATAGTCCACCTCCTTGGAAATGTTTCGCATTACTGTGAAGTAATCACGGGTACGGTTACTTTTCTTTAGTTTGAATGACTGCCTCACTATGAGCTGTTGGGGTGTTGTAAACTCATCTATCTTCCGAAGGAGTATTTTGTGCTCAACATCTTTCGGAGCACCTCTCCAGGTCGGCATCCAATCGTTAAGAAAAATACCATTTTGATAGTCTGTCATCCAGTGGTCCATTATTTTAGTCCAGCTTTCATAAGAGACAACATTTCTTAAAATAATAGGCATTTCTCCTGGAGGAGAAATAATAGTATCAGTCTTACTGTCCTCGTAATGTACTACATGAATAGAATAAAACCATTCATAATCGCGAAAGTGGGGCTTTGTGTGAACCGGTGTCACCGAGGCATTCTTAACATACTCAGCTGGAAACGCTTTAAGGATGAGAACGCTGTCAGTTTTAATTTGCACAAACGATGCAAAAAACACAACAAGCATGATGACAACTCCAACAACTTTTAGCAGCTGTTTGGTGAATTGAAAATATTTTTTCATGAGTAAGTATTAAGTTATGAGTTACAAAATAATGATTCGATGGGAATTTACCATAAAATAACAGTTGAGTCAAACAAAAAAGCCCTTAGGCTTTTTTAACTTCTTTCGCTTTTCCTGGTCGCCTGCGTCCTCTTTTTTGAGTTCCGAATCCGATGATGTATCGATTGGGATCCTCTGATAAATCAAGGAAATCATCGCAGGCCTCTTTCAAATTCATTGAGGATGATTTTGCGAATGCTACCACTTCGACTTGGCATCCTTCATTAATCTGAAGGTATTCAACGAGTGGTATGAAGTCTCCGTCACCCGATACGATAATTACCGTATCGAGTTTTGGCGCGAGCTTGATTGCGTCTACTGCCAATCCTACGTCCCAGTCAGCTTTCTTTGCTCCACTTGAGAATACTTGAAGATCTTTTGTTTTTGTTTCTATCCCCATGGTAGTGAGTGCCTCGAAAAACGCCTTCTCGTCTCCTGCTTCTGATGTAATAACGTAAGCAATAGCTCGAACAAGTTTTCGATCGGCAACAGCTGACTTAACTAGCTCACCGAAATTTACCCGGCGTCCGTACAAATTCTTCGCAGT
>CAZVLM010000006.1:18217-21480 GCA_964628065.1 uncultured Candidatus Saccharibacteria bacterium | reverse complement strand
TTTGAGTCCTTCTTTTTAAGGTAGTTCAACATCTTTCGTCGCTGGGCAACCATGATAACCAATCCTCGTCGAGAATGGTTGTCCTTTTTGTGCTCCTGCAAGTGAGAAGTAAGCTGGCTGATCTGCTCAGACAAAAGGGCGATCTGTACCTCTGGAGAACCAGTATCACCTGCCTTTCGGCCGAAGTCTGTAATGACTTTTTGCTTTTTTGCTGTAGTTAACATAGTGATCAGAGGATAGCATAGAAAGGTTTCTTTGGCAAGTACCCTCTCCCGGCCTACGGCCACCCTCTCCCAAAGGGAGAGGGACAGACTTTTATCTGTATGCAAAAAGAAAAGTTGCAGCCTTCTCCCTCAGGGAGAAGGTGCCCGAAGGGCAGATGAGGGTTTTGAGGTGCTATAATACTTACATGAAAGACATCCAAACCCTAAAACGCGAATTTTTGGAATACGTCGAAATTGAACGAGGGCGAAGCCTTAATACAGTGAGAAATTATGATCACTATTTAAGTAAGTTTTTTGAGTTTGGAAAAATAAAAGAAGTTTCAGATATTACTGAAGAAATACTTCGGCAGTTTCGTTTGCAGTTAAACCGATCAAGCGGTCAGAAAGTCCGTGGACAATCAGCGGCGACCATGAAGAAGACAACACAGAATTACTATATGATTGCCATCCGATCATTTCTTAAGTTTTTAAGGAAGCGAAATATTTCTACCGTCGTTCCTGATGTTATCGAACTTGCAAGAACAGGAAGCCGCGACATTGATCATTTGTCAGGCGATGAGCTTAAAAGATTTTTATCTGCACCAGATGGATCTGATCTTGTGTCACTTCGTGATCGCGCACTCCTTGAATTATTTTTCTCTACAGGACTTCGACTTTCAGAATTATGTTCGCTTAATCGAGACATAGACCTTAACAAAGATGAATTCTCCATCCGCGGAAAAGGCGACAAGATCCGCGTGGTTTTCTTGTCTGATACCGCCAAAGACGCGATTCGTGCTTACTTAAAAATTAGAAAAGACATGTGCGAGCCATTATTTGTAAACGCATCATTCAGAACTTCGAAAGATGCCCGCCTTACTCCCCGCTCGATCCAGCGTATTGTAAAACTTTATGCAACCAAAGCCGGTATCTACAAGAAAGTAACGCCTCACGTTCTGCGCCACTCATTCGCAACCGACCTCCTTTCGAACGGCGCCGACATCCGCTCCGTTCAGATCATGCTTGGGCATGCGAATATTGCAACCACGCAGATCTATACGCATGTGACGGACAAGCAGTTGAGAGAGGTACATAAAAAGTTTCATGGAAAATAAAACACTGGTACAATGGAGACATATGAATAAAAAAATTTGGATCGGATTAGGGGTGGTAATTATTGTGGTCGTTTTAGCAATTGTTCTCTCTGAAGGGAAAGAGGTCCCTGTTGAAGATATAAAGATGGGAGCTATTCTCAACATGACGGGAACATTTGCTGACCAAGGACAAAATTCTCAGCGAGGTATCGATATGGCAATAGGTGAAATAAATGCTGCTGGCGGAGTATTGGGAAAAAAGATCACTCTAGATTTGCAAGATAATGGTGGAGATAACCCAAAAGGGGCTCTTGATGCCCTCTATAATCTTACTCAGAAAGAAACATTCTTGATTATCGGACCAAATCTTACGCCTTCTGCAAATGTGGTTGCGCCTGTTGTTGAAAAATCAAATGCAGTAATGATTGCGCCCTCAGTCGGATCTGAGAAATTTGCAGAATTAAGCCCTCGAACCTTTAACGTGTTTCCTGCAAACAAATTCGACAGCTTCGCACTTGCTGAATACCTTTACAACGTAAAAGGATTTAAAAAGATTGCAATTTTCGGATCTCGACAGGAATGGGAACAAGACCAAGCAAACTTTGTAAAACAGAAATTTGAGGAATTGGGTGGAACGGTAACATCGATCCAGCTTCCAACGGTAGACAATCTTGACCTCAAGGCAGAATCGCTTAAAATTAAATCTTCTAATCCAGAAGCCGTAGTGTTTACGAATTATGGAGAAACTGGAGTAGCGGCAAAAAGATTGCGAGAAGTTGGGGTAAAAACTCCGTTCTATTCAGTCCTGCTTTTCGGAACACAAATTGCAGCTGCAGATGGAGCCTTAGAAGATACGGTATTTATTACCACTGATACTGTAGATGAATCGTTTAATACAAAATTCAAAAATCTATATCAGAAAGATCCAGGATTTCCGGCAAATCAGGCATATGATGCAGTCTATCTTTTGGCAAAGGCAGTAAAAGATGCAAAATCGACAGATCCAGCAGCAGTTGCAATGGCTTTAAGAAACATAAAAGAATACAAAGGATCGTCAGGAGATATGACATTTGATGCAGACGGAAATGCCCATAAGCCCGCACTTTACTATCAGGTTAAAAATGGAAAAATTGTTCCTTTTCTAAAATAAATATGAATAACACCGACAAACGATTCGATAATGCCTTGGGTGAAGAGTATGAGTTGCTTAAATTGGCTTATCCGCACTATGATGAATTTGAGACAAAAATAGGAACCACAATCGCAGACCATTTTAAAGATAGCTCGCTCAGTCAAATAAAAACTCTAGAGATTGGATCTGGCACAGGTATTACTACGAAGTTTCTTTTGGAATGCGATGCACGGCTTCATATTGTTGCAGTAGACAATGAGAAGAAAATGATGGACCAGATTAGTAGTAATTTAAACCAATGGGGAGCCTCGGCACGAGTCACCTTGGTAGAAAAAGATATTATCGATTACCTTAAAGAGGTTCCCGATAATTCATTTGATGTAGTAACATCAGGATTCGTTCTCCATAATATTGAGCACACAATAAGGGACAATGTTGTTTCTGAAATTTATAGAGTACTTAAGCCAGGAGGAATATTTGTGAATGGCGATAAGTATTCAGAAAATGATCCGACCTTGCGCCAAAAAATTTACAATGAGCAAATTTCACGGTTCGATGTTTACAATACTATTGGACGATCAGATTACAAGAAGGAATGGCTTGAACACATGGCACGAGATGAAGAACCAGATCTTTTGTTCATAGAAGGTGAAGCAAAAGAATATATGACTAATCTTGGATTTAAAAATGTAGCCACTAATTATCGGGAAATGATGGAAGCAGTTATTTCAGGAATTAAATAGTTCAACATAAAACTCCCGCAGGGGGTTTTATTGTGAATAATTTCTTCCGAAAGAAAACCGCAATCTACCAGGTGATATCACATCAGCCTTT
>CAZVLM010000006.1:6197-18117 GCA_964628065.1 uncultured Candidatus Saccharibacteria bacterium | reverse complement strand
ATAATTTCTTCCGAAAGAAAACCGCAATCTACCAGGTGATATCACATCAGCCTTTTTCATAGATTGCGGTTCGTTTGGATGTTTTCAGAAGAGCCCTGCCTGCCTTTTGGCTGCAAGCGTCCCTTATACTGCGCGTTTCTGCGCAGTGTATTACTTAGTAAACATAGTGTTGTGATTTCGTAAACAATAGGAAAAAGCTGAATCAGTGGATTCTCTTCTGTTGAAGAATAGCTATAACTCGTTTTAATGTCAAATAAAAAATCCCTCATGCACGCATGAGGGATTAGCTGTTAGGTTTTCTTCTACGCTCAATAAATAGAAGTCTATTTTAAAACCACTAACAGGGTTGGTTCCATCTAGCTTGCTTCAGGTAAGGGGGCGCACACCTGCGCCATGCAGCTTCCGTAAGCTTTTTCCTGGCTCGCCATTCATGTCATAGGCAAATTGGTTTAGTGAACAAAATCGAAAGTCACTATAACCTAGTGACTTATTTTTGTCAATCCATTATACTGATACTAATGAACGAAGCAGCGCAAAAAAATTATTTTGAAATTGCTTACCGAACCGGGTCAGATGTATGGACGCATATTCCCTATCATATGATCGCGATGAAGATGCTACCTGCACTTGAAAAAGACGCGATGGTTTTAGATGTAGGCGCAGGACGCGGACTTTGGATTTCTAAATTGGTTGCGGATGGCAACCGCGCGATAGGACTCGAGAATATTGCCGATGTTGTCAAAAAAGGAAACCAGGATATCAAGCTGCATGGGTTCGAGGATCGAGCTCGCTTCGTCTACGGTGATGTGCGGGATATTCCTCTCGTGGATCAGTCGTTCGATGCTGTTACCGATATTGGGGTACTGCAGCATCTAGCATCGTCGGACTGGGATACGTATGCATCAGAGATCCGGCGTGTGCTAAAGCCTGGAGGATTGATGCTGAATGTTTCGCTTTCAAAGGAAACAGCCCGCTTCCTCGGCTTTCAGCCCAAGCGATCAGAGCAATCGGAATTCGAGAAATTTGGCGTTTACTATCATTTCTTCACAAATGCGGAGATCAACAATCTGTTTACAAAGCACGGCTTTATGATTATGGATCAGAAGGTGCATACCTTCGAAACAAAAACGGATCCAGGTGATGCAGTGACACTGTTGTTCTCTCTTTATAAGAAGATGTAAGACGCCCGCGTCCCAGCCTTCGGCCAACACACCCTCCCGGCTTCGCCGAGGTTCCCTCTCTAAAAGAGAGGGTAAGGTGAAACACTTATGCAAAGCTCGGCTCCGTCTAGGCTTTCGTACCTATTGAAACTACCGCTTATCTCTTAGAGGCAAGCGGTAGTTTCTTTTGGTAATTAGTTTCGCCGAAGCGAACCCTCTCTTTTAGAGAGGGTCGACGAGCGAAGCTCGCGGGGTGTGTTTGTCGAAGACAGGTTGCGTCTTGGCGGTATGTTATACTTCATTTATGAAACTCATCTCATGGAACGTAAACGGCATACGTGCCGTTCATAAAAAAGGCCTGTTTGTGCCCTTCATAGAAAAAGAAAAGCCGGATGTTATTTGCTTACAGGAAACCAAGGCCATGCAGCATGAGTCACCTATCGACCTGAAAGAGTATCATGAATATTGGAACTCTGCTCAAAAGAAAGGATATAGCGGAACCGCAATCTTCACAAAAGAAAAACCGATTTCCGTATTGCTCGACTTCCCTGCTTCAATTCTTAAAAAGTATCATCTATCTGATAAGTACGGAGATCCAAATACTGAAGGTCGTGTGATCGCAGTCGAACTCGAAAAGTGTTTTGTGGTGAATGTGTATACTCCGAATTCAAAACAAGATTTATCTCGATTGCAGTTGCGGCACAAGGAGTGGGACAAGGCATTCCTTGAATACTGCCGAAGTTTAGAAAAGAAAAAGCCAGTCATCTTCTGTGGAGATTTGAATGTTGCGCATACTCCAGATGATCTTGCAAACCCGAAAGCGAACATGCTCACTCACGGATTTACCAAAGAAGAACGCGAAGGTGTAGACATGATTATCAAAGCAGGCTTTGTAGATACTTTCAGATTGTTTACTCAGGGCAATGGACATTACAGCTGGTGGAGTAATTTCGCAAACTCTCGTGCGCGAAATATTGGATGGAGAATTGATTATTGGTTTGTGTCTCAGTCACTGAAAGACAAAGTGAAGTCTTCAAAGATTCTTTCTGAACAGATGGGATCCGATCATTGTCCGGTGGTGTTGGATATCAAAATATAAATTCAACTCACGAAAAAATGCGAAGCCGTAGCTTCGCATTTTTTATTTAGTGTTTTCCGTTTAAGATTATTAATTTTTGAGGTCGATAATCATTTCCGCCCTGCAGGTAACAATCAAGAAATTCTTTTTTTGCAGCCTGCTTAGTTAGATTTAATTTTTCAGCATCCTGTACTTTTCGTAATACATGTCCGATATGCTCGTTGCTATTAGGAAGGTATGCATCTTCTTTGATAAAATGCACACCTTCCAACTTGGTGATAATCGGATTTTTAAAAGTGAGGATTCTTTCGCTTGGCTCGGCGGACGGACTTTTTCTGTATTTTAACCAGATATTTCTAAAGTCCTCGCCTGTGTTGTTTATATCCCATTCCATAATCTCATGAGGTGTTCCTTGCTCGTCTCCTAGTTCCATAAGTTCACATTTTTAAATTATTCAAAGAAATTCGTGTCTAGTTTCTGTGCAAGCGGGTCCTTTGTCTCAAGGGGCTGCACATCAACTTTTGTTTTTACGGGCTCCTCATAAATATGGGGAGTCCATGCGTTAGCTTCAGTTAGTTTTATTGAAAGCAATGATCCGTCCATGCTCCCCAATCCGTCAGTTGCATAAGAGTTTTTCATAACCTTGTTTTTAGTTCCCTTTCATATAAACACATATCTTAACAAAAAGCAATGTATATGATACTATGTATAATACATGGAACGATCAGAACTCCTCCGCCAATATGACCGGTTTATCGAACAAGTCAGAACCGAGGTAAAAGACTTGTATTGGCTTTATAACTTTTTCTTTTTCATCGATTCGGCGATGGTCGGTGGAATCTTTTTCGGAAAGCTTGCACCAGTGTATAGCGGACTGATTGAGATTATTGGAATTTTGTTGTCACTCTACTGGCTGTCGATCATCAGAAAACAGCGCATGTGGCGCAATGATTGGGTAGAAAAGATTCAGCTTGTTGAAGAAAAGCTGGGCTACGATAAAGAAATTTGGATGTGGAAATACAAAGGAAACTCAAAGAAAACGTTTCACGAATACGTTCTCGGGAAGAGAGGATTATGGCATTGGCTCTTCATCCTTCCGATTGGGTTTGTTGTTATTTGGGTGGTGTTATTGTTAAGTAAGTAAAACCGCTCAGGCGGTTTTTGACTTTGTGAGACTTCCCTGCTAGATTGAAAATGAATCAAACAAAATTAGTTATGGCAAAACAGGATATTTTTCACATGCACCTGCAAAAGAAAGAACAACAGGTGTTGGATATCCAACAGCTGCACATTCTAAATCTCTACGACAAAATTATAAAAAGCAAAAACGTTTCACAGTTTCTTTTTGCATTCGGAACCAATGGTTACATGACCTATATTGAACGCAAAAACGGAGTACTCGTGTTTACTGGGTGTAACGATAATGTTATTCAAAGACTTAAGGAGCAAAAGGTGTGGACGGGAACGAAAGACATGCTTCCGTTCATGTACGACCAATACGTTATTGAATACACAAAGATGTTACTTACCGCGTGGCATAAGAAGGAAGGGGTAATGATAAACAATTACTGGCCTAAAATACGCCCCGTAAAACAAGAGATGGTTTACCTGGAACTAACAAAACAGGAGCGAGGAATTCTTACACAGATTCTTAGAATCGAAAACAAAAGAAAAGCGTTATTAAAGAAAATGTAAGTTAACAAGTAAACGCTGGGAGGTATGGAAGATCTGACGCAGAGCATCGCGACAGTAACTGAACAGAACGCGTGTTTCATATACCGCCGTTTTCTTAAAACGCAAAGCCTTCGCCCAAAGCGAAGGTTTTTTGTTTCACGTGTAACTTATCTCTGCTCTAAATAATATTCAAGTATAAAAATAAAGTGCTTGCGAAATTCGCAAGCACTTTTATTCATTGATTTTTACTGCCACTTTTTAAAAGGAATTTTAGAAAGTGCTGAGTTGGCATACCGCGGATCATGTGTAACTTCTTTGCCTATCCATGGAGGAAAGATTACTTGCTCGTCTTCTGATAGTAGTTCCACTTCAGCAACAATGAGGCCTTCGTTATCGCCGTGAAACACATCTATTTCCCAAATATGATTTTCATAAGGAATTTTATATCGAGTCTTGCTAATTACTCCGTCCTTACACAAGGTCGAGATCATTTCCTGTGCGTCTGACAGTGGTATCTCGTACTCGTATTCAGCGCGGGAGAAGGATCCTTCAAGAGGCTCTCGTTTGATAGTTAAGTATCCCTTGGTCCCTGCAATACGCACACGCACGGTTACTTTTGGATCGGTCGGAATGTATCCCTGCTGGTATTCGACGCCTCCAATGTTTTTGTTCCAAGTGTTATCTTGGTTGTTATTCTGTAAGAACTTTCTTTCGATTTCCTGTCCCATAAGTTGTATTTGTTTAGTTCGGTTTCATTTAATCATTTAAACTAAATAATGTCAATAATTTTTTGATCGATTGCTTCCCTTTCTAGGTCTTCCAATTTCTGCAAAAGAAACGGATGATTAATTTGCTTCTTTGCGCGAACTCGGTCAGCAAATTCTTTAGTGCTTACAGACTGGCCTTGCTTCTGATATTCGAGAGCTTTCATAACAGCTTGTAGCTTATCAAGTTCATGGCCGATGTTCGTGTCATGGTCATTATTTTCTTCAAATCGATTCCACAAATTAAGTAAGAAAAACCCCTTTTCTCCAAGAGGTTCGCAAAGTGCCCGCATCGCGAGACGTTCGTTGTCATGCTTTGCATGAGACGCTTTCACGTAAGCGTCTCCTTCAAGGTGTTGAACAATCTCATCGCCGTGAATAATCTCCGGCCAATCATGAATAAGCAGCATAAGTTTCAATGATTCCGGATCTTCAATCCCCAGTTCGCCGCTCCACTGTTTCACGAGACCAGCCAACGCTTCGCTATGTTCCAACACTGTCTCAGGATTCCTTACTCCTCTTTTTACCCAACCAGCTCTTAAGACATTATTAAGTCGCTCGTGCGTTTCACGAACTTGCTTATTAACGAATATTCCGTTTTTGTCTATGATTGTTTCAATAGGCATAGATTAAGTATAGCAAAGTAAAAGCGATTCACTTGAATCGCTTTTACTTCTTTACCCCATGTTTCACGTGCAACTTCCCTACTTCCTCTTCCTCCAACTCCTCCTTCTTTTCTTTCGCTTTCTCCCCAAGTTTCATTAATTCCGAATCATCCCGCATTTCCAACTGTTTCACACGATCTGAAAGTATCTCAACCGTGTTATTCTCGGGATGTTCTAGAACTTCTTCCAAAAGCGCATGGAGTATCCATCCCATTCGTCGTCCTGGTTTCACGTGTAACTCCTTCATAAGGTAGTTTCCGTCAACTTTAAGTTGTGAAACACTGATAGGGTCCCGAAGACACTTCTCAATCATGACGTGGTACTGTCGCAAACGGTAAGGCGATTCCCTTTTATCCATACCCACTCGGTCACATTCACGGATTTTCATGAGATCCCAAATATGATCTGCCCCTACATTTCTAATAATACGACGTACTGCAGAAAGGGTTATTTGGGCTACGTCACTGAAAAACATATGGTATCTCACAAGTTTCACAACAGGTTCTATGTCGGACTTTGGGAATTTCATCCGGAGCATGATCTTTTCGGCCATTTTGGCGCCCACGACTTCGTGTCCGTAGAACGTCCATTCCTTTTTAGCTCCAGGTCGTCGAGTTCGTGGTTTCCCGATATCGTGAAACAAAGCCGCAAGTTTCACGTGAAACGGAAATCCTTTGTCAGCCGCGTGTTGGCAGGCATGTAACAAGTGTTCGAATACATCATACTTGTGAGCTCCACCTTGATCGCACTTAATCCCTTCTAAAAGCTCAGGAATAACAAACTCCATAATTCCTAACTGAACCATAAGGCCGATTCCAATAGTTGGATTTGGCGAATTAATAATTTTTACAAATTCGTCCCTGATCCGCTCAATAGAAACATTCTTTAATAAGTGTTTCACGTGGAACATGGCGTCCAGTGTTTCATGTGAAACACCAAATCCTAGTTGGGCCGAAAAACGAATGGCGCGCATTATTCGTAAGGCATCTTCTGTGAAACGCTCCGTTGGATTTCCTACGCAAACTATTTGTCGTTTTGAAATGTCGTTTATACCTCCGAACATGTCCTTTAGATGTCCTTTAGAAATATCATAGGCCAAAGCATTCATCGTAAAGTCACGTCGTTTTAAGTCTTCTTCAATAGTGTCTGAAAACGATACAGAGTCTGGATGTCGATTATCAGAATAAGTAGTTTCTAATCGGTAAGGCGTAATTTCAATTTGCCGTGTAACCGAATCTAAGGCTTGCTGTTCGTCGATGATCATGACCGTTCCAAAGATGTTTTCGTAGACAATCTTATAGATCTCATCTTCCCCATTCACTGTTTCAAAAGCGCTGATGATTTGTTCAGGTTTTGCGTTTGTCGTAAGGTCGTAATCCTTAGGAACTTTTTCCATGATCAAATCACGTACACAACCTCCCACGAGGTATGCTTCATATCCTGCTTCTATTAAGATGTTTGTTACACGTGAAACGTGTTCAGGAATATTGAATTTCATAATGATGGCTGTTTCACATGAAACAGAATTAATAAGCCTATTAAGTAGTGCGGCCAGGGAGAATCGGACTCCCATCTCGTCCTTGGCAAGGACGCGTTCTACCACTAAACCATGGCCGCAAACGTTGATACTTTAGCATTAATTTTTCACATTTGCAAAATCATTAAAATAGTAGTATAGTTTCACGGTCAGATGCACCCGTGGTGAAACGGATATCACTACAGTCTTCGGAACTGTCGTTCTAGGTTCGAGTCCTAGCGGGTGCACAAAAGCAAAAAATCCCAACCATTCGGTTTGGGATTTTTTGCTTTTGTGCACCCGAGCATGCCAATTTATTGGCATGCGTCTAGGACGAGAAAGCCTTGAGTATATCGCACGCAGGCCGATGGCCTCGAGGCCGAGTACGATACGAAAGGCATACAGCCCCTGTAAGGGGAGAGTCCTAACTGTTCCATATAAACGCCACCTCAAAACGACACACCCACTTATAAACGACATTTATACCCACAAAACTGTGGATAACTATAGGATAATGTTGATAAATAAGGCTTTTTCAAAACGACATTTCTAAATAAGCCTTATATTATGTCGTTTTGAGTAAATTCGTGTCTTTTAGAGTTATAAACAGCTAATTCAGCCAAGAATGATGGAATTTTAGTTAAAAATTACTTTTTCTTAGTAATTTCTTGATAGTTACACGTGTAACATGTTTCACATGAAACAATTTACATCACCCAGACAAATTATTGGAGAAAAAGGAGAGAAAATAGCCCTAAAATTCCTTATAGATAAAGGTTTTCAAATCATTGAACGAAACTATACCAAGAAAATAGGGGAAATTGACATTATCGCCCAAAAGGGAAACGTTATTCACTTTATAGAGGTAAAAACGATTGTTTCACGTGGCACAAGCCAGTCTTATTTGGCTAATGATCAAAAATATAACCCTTTTGAAAACGTTACATCATTTAAGCTAAAAAAATTAAGCAGAACGATAGAATGGTATTTAGCCGAAAGACATGTTTCACGTGAAACATCATGGGTTATTGATGCAATTGCTGTGATTATTAATGAAAAGGAAAGATCTGCCAAGATTGAGGTACTTTGGAATGTGATTAAGTAGGCGTGAAACAGTACCTTGGTTTAACTGAAATAAAGTTTTAATAAAGAAATCGGTGCGTAACTCCTTCGTGTTTTATTGCTTGATTTTAGATCGTGTGGTATATTGATTTTGATTGAGTATATATTTTCGTTCATTCTTAAAACTTAAAAAACATGGTAACCAAAGAACAAGACGCAGCATCCAACAATGCAGGCGAAGTAGACGAAATTCCATTCAGTGATTTTAAAGAAAGCATGATGGTGCTTTCATCAAAAGCGAAAACGATAGGGCGTAAACATCGTGATCCTTTTATTAAATGCTTTGGCTTAGGTATAGAATTTGCAATTGCTGGAGCTAATACAGGAAAATTTGATTTTCCTCACATTGAGCAGAAGCATAATGATATGAACTCGAATATTATTCCTGATTACAAAGAAAGGGAAGAATTATTTGAGGGTATTATTGCACTTTGCGATGCTACACTGCCAGACCTGTTGGGTTATGCCACACCAGCTCAATTAAAGAGCCTAGGGCTTATAGTAATGCTGGCTACCATGTTTCGCGAAAAGAAAGTTACCAATATTTTGAGTTACTTTAAATTAGCGGAACTAGAGTTTACAAAAGATGATTTGATGACAAAAGACAGAGATGGTGCCGTTCCTACTTCTTCAAACTAAAAACAAAAGACACTTCTTTAAGTGAAACGCCCCAGTGAGGAACACGGGGCGTTTTTGTTGCAAAAAATATGGGTTGTGGTATAGTCTTTCGGAAATGTTTTAAAATAAAAATTTTATATAACGAAAACCCTCATTTATGGCAACAACCACAGCAAACCTTAATGACAACCCCGACTTAGGAGAAGATGCAGAAAAAGCATGGAGCGCATTTAAAGAAAAATTTGAAGCGTACCCTGGGCCGTTGACGGTATTGGCAGATGATAGTAAGAATAGAAGGCCAAAGTATTGTGCAAAAGTTGTATTGGCATTTACTGATTCCACCCTGGAGTCAGCGCCTATTAGTAAGTATAATGAAGCCAAGGCTAAAAAAACAGAAAAAGAACTGCAGGATGCTGTTCTTAAGCACGATTTTTACGATACAAACCTGCGGTTGACGCACGAAATGAGAATGGCGATAAAAGATTTTAAAGCCGAGTTTCCAAACTGGGCCAAGAACCCATTACTAAGCCTTAAGGTTGATTTTATTACCGAAATGTTAAGTGCTTATGAAAATGAAGAACTGTGCCTGAAAAGCGAAGCTGTATTTAAAAAGTACGAATTGCTTTTTAAAGAACAGGTAAGCACAAAAAAACAAAAGAAAAAACAGCGGCCACAGTTACAGGTAGAGGAAGCTTAGGAGTATTGAACTATTTCAACCTTTCGCTTTGCCAGCGTTAAAGGCCCTTTCCGAAAGGAGGGGCTTTTTTATTTTGACCTTATATGCTATAGTCATTGCCGTAACGGAGTGTGGTGTAACGGCTAACATGCCTGCTTTGGGAGCAGGTGACTCAGGGTTCGAATCCCTGCACTCCGACCATATAAAAAGCCCGTAAGGGCTTTTTTCAATGAACTTGGTGTATAATGGTAGTATGCATAAAAAACACATTCACGCATTTGCAAGAATCCTTATCCTGGCTATTTCAATATTAGTAATTGCAGGATTGGTAATTCTTTGGGTAACACATAACGCCTCGAGGCCAAGCACGTCAGGCGGTAATCCTGTTGATGAGCAGCAGGCAATGACAGGACCAATCTCGTTTGATAATCTTACGAGCGGGCAATTAGTAACACTACCATATACTGTAACGGGTATGGTAAAAGGCTGGTTCTTTGAAGGATCGTTTCCAGTGTACATTTATGACGGTGCAGGCAGTCAGATTGGAACAGCTCTTGCCCATTCATCACAAGACTGGATGACTGTAGACCCTATTCCGTTTAGTGTTACGATTCCACCTCTCAACTATACAGGTGGGGGATCAATTAAGTTCATGAAGGATAACCCAAGTGGTGAACCACAGAACGATGATTCATATAGCGTATTTGTAATCTTTCAGTAGTAAATAAAAAATCCCTTACGGGATTTTTTATTTGACCCTCTCCACTATCGTGGAGAGGGCGGTTTCCGAAGGAAACCGGGTGAGGATGAAAATTATTTCATTCCGTGCTCGCAATCACACTTGCCATCTTTGCATTCTTCGCAATTCTTATGATTCCATCCGCAAACACTGTATCGTCCGCATCCAGAGAAGAGAACAGATACAGAAACAGCGAGAAGGAGAAGGGGAGTTTCAGAGGCAATGAATCCCATCGCCATACTTACCTTAAGGATAGCGACAATCATAATGATTGAAAGAACGGCTCCAAAAAACTTAGTAAAGACACCAAGGATGAATGCAGCACCTCCTAATGTTTCAAGGATGGCAACTGCCCATGCGAGGAATGCTCCAAGCCCGAGGGTTCCAAAGTATCCGATAGTCATGTTCATGTCAGAAAGTTTCATAATACCGTGCGCAAGGAAGATAGCCCCTGCAATCAAACGAATTAAGAAAAGTCCGAGCTTTGGCGAATGAAAGTGATGATGAATTGATTTCATAGAATGTAAATTATAGTTGTTACTATATCATTATAGTCTGATCGTGTGTGCGGCGCAAGGGAATCGAACCCTTATCTACTGCTTGGAAGGCAGTCATTCTACCACTAAACTAGCACCGCAATGGAACATACTATAGCAAAATATAGAAAAAAGACAACTAAAAATGCCGTCTCGTCAGACGACATTCCAGAAAGAGCTATTTTATCCTTCGATTTCCTCAGGATAAGTAATCCAAATGGATTACTTTACAGCGTCTTTGAAAGCCTTAGCAGCTCGGAACTTAGGAACTCGCTGAGCAGCAACTTTTACTGTCTCGCCAGTCTTAGGGTTTCGAGCGTCTCGTGCAGCTCGCTGCTTAACTGAGAAAATTCCCAATCCTGCAAGAGATACTTCTTCTCCTGCCTTAAGGGTAGTAATGATTGAATCAATAATCATCTGCACTACTTCCTCTGACTGAGTCTTTGTTCCACCGATTTTTGCGTGGATTGCATTAGCTAGATCTGCTTTGTTCATAGAAATGTAAGAAATAAGTGGTTCGATCGGCCGATCAAATGCCACTAAATCCTATATAAATTAAAAGTACCTAATAATGAAGCTTCACTTTTTGGTGTGTAGACTACCTACCAAAAGTAAAACCATTATACCATAAGGGTTTTTTGGGAGTACTTGACATAATTAAGTATTGCTATTTAATATTTAACATAATATGTATTGACAATGTAAGTACATTGTATATACTTAACTCATATGACTTCAACAATACAAATTCGAATGGATAAGAAAACCAAAGAAAAAGCCGCAAAAATACTCGCAAACATGGGAATGACCATGTCTTCGGCAGTACAGTTGTATTTCAACCAGATTATTAAGGAAGAAGCCTTGCCATTTCGTCCTGGAAGAAGCCCTAAGGAGATTAGGGAAGAGTGGGATCGGGAGGCTAAAGAAGCATTAAAGAGTGGGAAAAGATATTCTTCGGCGGAGGAAATGCATCGTGATATACTTCGTGACTAATGTACTTAGTAGTATCTACAAAGCAATACCGAAAGTCTTATGTTAGGCTAGCTCGTTCAGGAAAATTTCCGAAAGACGAGATAGATTTTGTAGTAAATGTTTTAGCCTCTGGTGGGAAATTAGACGTAAAGTATCGAGATCATGCACTGACTGGAGAATATGAAGGATATAGAGAATGCCACGTTAAGCCTGACTTGTTGCTTATTTATGAGATTAAAAAGAAAGAGGTTGTTTTATTAATGTTTGACATCGGGTCTCATAGTAATTTATTCAAGTAAAAATCCCTTGCGGGATTTTTACATTAGAATCTATTTAAAAGGCTACCTTGCAAATTCAATGATGCGATTCTCTCGAATAACGGTAACTTTGATTTCACCTG
>CAZVLM010000006.1:0-6097 GCA_964628065.1 uncultured Candidatus Saccharibacteria bacterium | reverse complement strand
CTTGCAAATTCAATGATGCGATTCTCTCGAATAACGGTAACTTTGATTTCACCTGGGTATCTAAGTTCCTGTTCAATACGGATAGCCATTTCGCGAGCCGTAGAGCGGGCTTCCATATCAGTAATCATATCAGGTCGTACAAACACTCGGATTTCACGCCCTGCCTGAAGTGCGTATGACTTCTCAACACCGTGGAATGAGTTCACTACTGCTTCCAGTTCTCGAAGTCGTTTCAAGTAGTTCTCAAGGGTATCTCGTCGTGCACCTGGTCGTGCACCTGAAATCTTATCGCAAACCTGAACGATAACGGCTTCGATTGAACCATGAGGCCAATCATCATGATGAGATTTCATAGCAGTAACGACTCGAGGATCAACGCCAAACTTTTCAAGGATACGGATACCAATTTCTACGTGAGTTCCTTCCACGTCATGGTCGAGGGCTTTTCCGATGTCATGCACCAATCCTGCAATCTTTGCAACAACTGGGTCTGCGCCGATTTCCGTTGCAAGCATTTCACAAAGATGAGCAACTTCAATAGAGTGCTGAAGTACGTTTTGTCCGTATGATGTTCGGAAGTGGAGTCGTCCGAGAATTGAAATCACTCGTGGATCAAGTGTGTAAATTCCGCATTCATGGACTGCGTCCTCACCAGCCTTCTTAACAATTTCATTGATCTCAGAACGCGCCTTATCAAAAAACTCTTCAATTTTCGCAGGTTGAATTCGTCCATCCTTAATCAAGTTTTCAAGGGTTACTCGAGCAATTTGCCGTCGAATAGGATCAAATGAAGAAATAATAATTTCTTCTGGAGATTCATCAATAATAAGTTCAACACCAGTAATTCGTTCGAATGTTCTAATGTTGCGACCTTCCTTACCGATGATTTTACCCTTAATGTCTTCACTTGGGATTTCTACTGCCGTTACAGTGGCTTCACTGGCGGTAGAACTCGCGAGTCGCTCAATAACATTCATAAGAATAGATTGAGCCTGCTGTTTGTATTTTTCCTCTCCGTACAGCTCAAGCTTTCGAAGTCGAACCATAATATCTTCGCTGTATTTTTCCTCAGCATCCTTAATAAGGTATTCTCGCGCCTCTTCGCGTGTCATTCCTGAAAGTTCGAGAAGCTCTTTTTCCTGGCGTGCAATGTTTTCTGAGATCTTTTCCTTAAGGATTCGAACTTCTTCGATTTTTTTCTTAAGACCTTCATATTCACGATCCATGTCGGCTTGTCGCGCATCCAAAATACCTTCCTTGTTTACAAAGAAGTCTTTCACTTTTTTAAATTCATTTTCGTGTTCACGTTCGATCTGGCGCAATTCATCCATGCGCGCTTCAGCTTTGCGCTCGGATTCTTCGGCAATGCGATTCGCATCCTCGCGGGCGCGGAGCATGAGTTCCTTTACGTTGGTTTCGAGAGATCGCTTTTGGAAGCGAGCTACGATTTGTCGAACAAAATATCCGGCAATAATTCCAACAATAAGAAGACCGACCGCGATCAATAGGTTGATCCAGGTCATAATATATTAATAAATTAGTTCAAATAATAATAAGGGGCCAAAAAGTTCAAAAGTAGGTCCTACTTCGCTAATTTATAACAATAGCTTCGTAGGACAAGCAGGGAAGAGCGTTTTGGAAAATAAATTAAGTCAGAAATCCCTTGAGCGCACTATATCAGAGAAATATCGGTTTGTCACTTATCATAAAGTTGAGCATGCGTGCCGATCTGAGATAGACAGAGAGTATTCTTAGAAATATGCTCCATAACCAAACGATAATCGCCGGTGATGTTAATGCTAAAAAGCCCTGAATATGTACCGCGAAGTGCATGCCTTTTCAGAATAGGATCAAAAGGATTTACCAAGTACGCATCTAGTCGTTCGTAAAATTTCTGCTGTATAAATCTAGGCAAGCGAGAATACTGCTTTTCAAATTGTTTTGTACGTATGACATGCATAATGCTTTAGCATGACACATCAAAATAAAGTAATTATAAACAAGCAGGGGTATTTTAAAGATTTTCTAAAGCTTTTCTCAGTTCTTCAACACTTGATACAGGGGGGGCGAGCCTTCCTGCTCTGTAATCAGCCCTGCCTTCTTCAATCGCCCTGATAGTTTCAGCATTAGGAACATAGCTTTCAACAACCACCTTCTTATCCTTAGCGAACTTGGCCAGTGCTTGATTGATTACAAACGATAAAGTCACCCCCAATTCCTTGGCGATTTTTTGAGCAGAAGCCTTCACTTCAGGATCGATTTTTGCAGTAATGATGGCTGTTTTCATAGGTATTACTAAGTATATACTAAGTAATACCTGTTGCAAGTATCTATATTTAATACCCTATCAATTAGTACAACATTATTAGAGTACTTGACAATTAATATAAACTATGCTAATATGGTTGGGTACTGTTATTTCAAATCAAATCATTCACTCACTTAAAACCCTCTTGAAAAATGAGAAGAAACATCTCTGCCACCTTCGCGATCTTGGCATTCGCATCAGTAGTTCTATTTTCATCATGCAACATGGCACCGTCTGGCGTCGCAAATAACCCGGCAGGTTATGCGCAGCAAACAAACGCTATCAAAATTGTTTACCAGGGTACTATACAAGGTCAATTTTTAGACCATACCATGGTACCCGTTACGGTATGCGGAACAAGCGACACTCTGTGGGCCTACTACGCCGACAACGATTACAAAACTGCTGTAGAGGCCAACCAGGCCGTTGCCACAGGAAAAACGGTAAATGTAAAAATGCTACTTACCCAATTACCGCTGGCAACTCGCACATACTTGTTCAGGATAACATCCACGAGTATTGTAGTTGCGCCGGTTAAGGATACGGCCACTGTAGTTTCTATTCCTTTACCCAAAAAGCCGGCTCCCAAGAAAAAAACTACACGCCGCAATCCTTGCGATCAGCCAGGCTCGGCGAATGTGGTAGAGCAAGAAGTGCATTCGCTAATCAAGCAAGGCTACGTACAGCAGCCATGCGGAACGAATGTTACCATTCACGGCGATGTTTACATTGAGCTTGGAAGTGGAAATGCTACAAAGAGCAAGGAGTAGCGCCTTAAAATTAAATAGAAAAACCCAGATCAATCGATCTGGGTTTTCTACTGGAAAAATTATCTTTTCGTAATCACCTTATCAACGATTCCATACTTAACGGATTCAGTTGCTGACATCCAATAGTCTCGGTCTGAGTCTTTGTGGATTTGCTCAACTGACTTTCCGGTGTTTTTTGCAAGCATTTTGTAAAGCACGTCTCGCAATTTAAGGATGTGCTCAGCTTGAATCGCAATATCAGCAGCTTGTCCTTCTGCTCCTCCGAGTGGTTGGTGAATCATTACTTCTGCGTTTGGAAGGATGAATCGTTTTCCTGGTTCTCCGCAAGAGAGAATCATAGCACCCATTGACGCCGCCATTCCGATGCATACGGTAGAAACATGGGGCTTAATGAATTGCATGGTGTCGATGATGGCCATACCAGCGGTAACCGACCCTCCTGGAGAGTTAATGTAAAGAGTGATATCTTTTTTATCATCGTCATGAGCAAGGAAAAGAAGCTGGGCAATGATGAGGTTTGCAACTTCGGCATCTACAGCGCCTCCAAGGAAAATAATACGCTCCTTCAATAGTCGCGAATAAATATCGTACGCACGTTCTCCCATTGATGTTTTCTCTAAAACGGTTGGTATAAGGTATGACATATAAGGCGATTATATCATGAGAATTTCATTTTTCCAGCACTTTGCTATACTTAATAAAGTATTTATCAATAATCAATCATCATTATGTTTACTCAACCACGTTTCCCACTTATTCCTCTACTTGTAATTATCCTTGCGCCTTCGCTTGCCTTTGCCCAGTTTGGGCCCACAACGAGTGCACCATATACGGGTGCTGTGTTACCATCATCAAGCCTGACAGGTAATACTAATTTGAGTGGTTCAGCAACTGTATTTGGAAATGCAGTGCAAACCAATATCCAACTCAACAGTGCATCTGGTGCTCAACAGGAGCTGACAACAGGACTGTTTCCAAATGCTGCTGTGGTTAATGTTAATGCAACGACAACAACAGTTCAGGACTATGGAACGCTTTATAGTAATAATTCCTTGCAAGGAGTACAAACAACTATTACAGTTTCGAATACTCTTACTTCGTTGCCTGATTTGAATACGATTGTTCCTGTGCCAGCAACCTCGAATGCTCAATCAGGAGGCGGTGGAATTGGTGGAGGGGGCGGATATTATTACCCTGCGGCAAATAACCAAACAGCAGTATATATTCCTACGGTTACTACAGCACCTCTTCGCCCTAAGACAAAGTCGGATAATGTCAAAGTACTCCAGTGGGTACTTGCCGCAAAAGGAGTATATAAAGGAACCATCGATGGTTCTTATGGACCTAAAACCAAAACAGCGGTAGCAAGCTACCAAAAAGCCTCGGGATCTCTTAAGGCAGATGGATACGCGGGAGTGAAAACGTTAACGCATATGGGCATTACGGTTAAGATGCAGTAATTAATAAGCAAATAAAAAACTTCCATTTGGAAGTTTTTTATTTGCTTATTTCAATGCCTCTAGGTATTCAAAGGCTTTTGCATTTGTAAGAATTTGTGTTACGTAAGCTCGTACGCGATCTTCAGAAATGTCAGCTTGATTCTGGTACATGTCGAGAATCTTAGCAGTTTCTTTCTGGATTTCTTCGTCGGTTGGAACAATTTCTTCCTTTGCTGCAATTTCGTCGAGGATGAGCTGCATCTTTGCTCGTTTTGTTGCGTTGTCTCGCCATTCAGCTTTGAGGGTTGCCTCATCCTTCTCGATTCGCTTCATGTAATCTTCTAATGTAAGCCCCATCATAGAGATGTCGTAGGCGAATTGCTGCATCATCTTATCAAGTTCGAAATCTACAAGCATATCTGGAAGTTCGATCGTAGAACCGTCGATGATTCCATCAATCATAGTGATACGCTTCTTTTCAAGTTCCTTCTGTCCCTTTTCCTTAAGAAGGTTTTCTCGTAGCTTTGAAGTAAAATCTTCAATGCCTTCGAACTTTCCAAGCGTCTTCACGTATTCATCGGTAAGCTCCGGAAGATCTTTTGTGTCGATCTTTGTGTGGTCGTGATCATCGTGCTCTTCGCCGCGGTCATGCATTTCCTGATGTGCTCTCATTTGTCGAAGTTCTGTAATAGCAGCTTCGATTTCAGAATCTGGAACCGTTATATCAACAGGAGTTCCGTTTACGGTTTTTGCAATCTTTTTGTAATCTGCAAGTTCAATCGTAGGGGTTACGGCGGTAGTAATAGTGAACTCAAGATCATTACCCATAGCTACTTTTGTAATCTGAATTTCTGGTCGTCCAATAGCGTCAATTTTATTATCGGCAAGAATGGTAGGGTATACGTCCATGATCGCAAGCTGTGCCATTTCATCAAGGATACCTGTGTCGCCCACCTTTTTCTCAATAACGTTTGCAGGGACATGACCTGGTCGGAATCCATCGATTTTTGCTACTTTCCCAATGTTTTCAAGAGCTTTTGTTTTGTATGAGTCGAATTTAGCAGTCTCTACAGTTGCTTTGATCTCTACAAGGGACTTAGGAAGTTTGGTGATGGTTGGTTTTGACATAGTGCTGTTACTTTACCAGAAATTAAGGAAAAAACAATATCAATCCTCACCCGGTTTGCTTACGCAAACCACCCTCTCCACTATCGTGGAGAGGGTCAAGTTAGGAACCCTCTCCACGATAGTGGAGAGGGTGGACGCCGTCAGGCGGCCGGGTGAGGACAAAAAGAAAAGCCCTATGCGGGATTTTCCTGGAGAGCCTTTTTAATGTTGATCTGGTTTTCCAACTGCTTGATCTGGAACTTGAGAATGAATCGAGTAATTGATCCAGTTGCTGGATCCTTAAGTTTAAGCTTAAGGGAAGCAAGTTCGTCGTTCATAGCCTTGTCGGAGGGAACCGTGTCTGATACGGCGACGGCCGGTTCGGTTGAGATTGTAACTGGTTCAGCAGCAAATGCTACGGAAACAGGGGCAACAACGGTTGCAATAACCGCAGTAGTAGCCAAAAAAGCCTT
>CAZVLM010000005.1:0-45850 GCA_964628065.1 uncultured Candidatus Saccharibacteria bacterium | reverse complement strand
GGTCGCATGATCGGGAAAAAGATCACATCACGAAGGTTGTCCTGCTCGGTAAGGAGCGCCACTAATCGGTCAATTCCCATTCCAAATCCTGTCATTGGCGGCATGCCGTGCTCCATAGCGGTAAGGAATCGCTCGTCGACTTCCATGGCTTCTGCATCGCCTCCTGCTTTCGCTTCTGCTTGGGTTTCAAGCAGTTCTCGTTGCACGATCGGATTTACGAGCTCTGCATAGGCATTATTCATTTCAGCTCCTGCAATGATGAGCTGGAATACTTCAGCAGTACCATCAGCATTTTGCTGTGCAAGCGGCTTCAAATCCCCAGGATAGTTCGTTACAAATGTTGGTTGAATAATCTTATTTCGTGAAGACTTCTTATAAATAAAATCAAGAAGATTTGCTTGGCCCGTTGTCTTAATCTCTTCTGTTGACATTCCGAATTCCTTCGCCTTAGACTTAATCTCATCAAGGCTTGCGGTCTGCATATCAAGGTCAGCATTCTGCTTTAACAAATCGCCAAATCGTACCTTCGTCCAAACACCTCCGAATTCCACAACATGTTCGTTACCGTCTTTATCGTGCACAACAAACGATGTTTTTCCAATCACATCTCGCGCAACGCCTCGAAGCAACTCTTCGGTCCATGCCATATTTGTTTCTAGTGTCTCATATGCGGCATACCACTCAATCATGGTAAATTCCTGAATATGAGTCGGATCAGATCCTTCATTTCTAAAGTTTTTTCCGATTTCATAAATACGATTATAACCAGCCACCATCATCATCTTGTGTTCAAGTTCAAGAGAAATACGAAGCACCATGTCCATATCATAGTCATTGTGATGCGTATTAAATGTTTTTGCCATGGCGCCTCCTGCCTGATTCTGGAGAATTGGCGTTTCAATTTCTAAGAAATCTCGGGCATCAAAAAATTCACGAATATATTTAATAACTTTTGATCGTATTTCAAATCGCTTAAACACTTCAGGCTTCATAAGTGCCTCGAGGTATCGCTTTCGCAATCGTTCCTCATCATCTTCGATACCGTAATGTTCAGATGGAATAGGAAGAAGTGATTTCGTTGCCATCATCCATTCACGAACTAAAATACTTGGTTCGCCACGCTGGGTGGTAAACACAGTTCCCGTTACAGAAATAATATCTGCAATATCAGCTGCTTCACCAAATAACTTAAACAAGTCTTCTTCGATTTCATCTTTTTTAAACACAGCCTGGAATCGTTCTGTTCCATCAAATAACGTTACGAATAAAATCGCGCCCTGTCCGCGGAGTGACATGATGCGACCTGTTACAGATACAGTTATAGCTTCAGACTCTAGTTTTTCAAAATTATTTTTAAGTTCTAACAAACTTCGGTCGCGAGGAACACTTGCCGGAAAAGGGTTCATTCCTGCCACTTCTAATTTCTGCAATTTTTCCAGACGTACACTTCGCAATTCTTCAATAGATGCCATATGCTGAAATACTACCATATCCTGACATTTTTTACCAAAAAAAAGCCCCGGCTTTACTATGCGCCAGGGGGTTTTTGAGTTTGCTTAAGAAAAAATAATTGTCTTGGTAATCCTTGAGCCTCTTTAAGGCTCTAGCGATGTCGCTCTGTTACTTAACAGAGTCGTCACCTCTAATGCGTACAATCGTAGCTTCCATAATTACGGTTTAAAGTTAAAAATGTGGCAGCGTTTACAAATACTTAACCAGACAACAATTGCTTTTTCATAGCGTTTAATTTAAGTGAAAGAATATGGTTCAGTGATAGTACCGCAAATACACGGCGATTACTGAGGTAATTTAAGAATAGCACAAGGCATATCTATTGTCAAGTATCCTATTTCATGGCATTGTGGATAACTTAAAACCCTTTATTTCTAAGAGATTTTAAAAAAATTTTTAGGAAACTGAAACAATTTCGTACTCTACTTCCCCGCGAGGCGTCGATATACTAAACGTAGACCCAGGCGCCTTCCCTATCATAGCCGCTCCGATTGGTGAACTGGTAGAAACCTTGTTTTGGCCAATATCTGCCTCTGCATCATCCACCATCATGAATGTTTTTTCTGATCCATCAGAAATCTTTTTAAGGATTACGGTTGCTCCGAATTCTACTTTATCTGAACCTGATCGTTCTACTACTTTTGCATGCTTAAGCACTGCCTCGATTTGCTGGATGCGTCCTTCGTTTTTACCCTGCTCGTCACGAGATGTCTGGTATTCCGCATTTTCCGAAAGGTCACCCAATGCGCGCGCAGCCTGAAGTCGCTCGCCAATTTCTGGGCGAACCACCGTTTTACGGTGCAATAATTCCTCTTCTAATTCAAGCTTTTTAGCTTTTGTGAGAAAGTCTGACATGGACACACTGTAGCATAATTTGTTATTTTTTCAATAAACTGAACTATTGAGCAAAAAAGTTAGGGTTTACATTCCACATCGCATCAAACATTTGTCGTACTGCATTTGTGGCACCAGTTTCGTTGGTGGACTTTGCCTTATCCATAACCACTACAAAGGCATACTTAGGATTATCATACGGAAAAAATCCTGTGGACCATGAGTTCATGAAACTGTTTCGTGGGCCTACCTGCGCCGTTCCTGTCTTTACTGCAACCTTTACATACGGAACGTTTACCGCTTGAGCGGTCCCATTGGTTACCGTTTTTCGCATGGCTTCATGGATCACGCCGTACCATTTTGGATCGATGCCTTCAATTTTTACTGGATCTGCATGTTTTGCTTCAGGTGCCATAAGGACATGCGGCTGAATAAGTTGGCCTTTGTTTGCAATTGCCGCAACCGCACGAACAAGCTCAAGCGTTGTCACTTGAAATCCAAACTGACCAATCGATGAGTTGTAAGTATCTCCCAATCGCCATGTTCCATCATCAGGAAATGTTTTAAGTTTCCAGGCCGGACTTGGCACATTACCAACAACTTCTCCATCCATGTCGATACCTGTTTTGGTATCTAGTCCAAATTTACTAACATACTCGTCGATACGGGTAATACCAAGACCTTGCTGGTCCTTATAGCCTCCTCCAATCGCATAGAAGAACGTGTTTACAGATTCTGCAATTGCCTTATATACATCGGTTACTCCATGTCCGCCTTTTTTCCAGTCTCGGAATGCTTGAGGTTTCGTTGGATCATATCGGTTTGGAATTTCAACTTGTCCTGTAGAAAGCACAGTTGTATTGGGTGTAATAATTCCTTCATTTAACGCACCAAGCGCCAAATAAGGTTTTACTGTGGATCCCGGCGTATACAATCCCGACATGGTTCTATTTAAGTACACATGTCGTTCATCAACGGCATATTTTGCAATTGTTGCACGATCATCTCCATGGGAAAGAATATTCAAGTCAAACTCTGGATAACTCGTAAGCGCAATAACTTCTCCTGTATGAATATCCATCATAACGCCGGCGCCTCCTTCGAATCCGTTACTGTCGGCAAGATTTTTAATAGCGTCATACATAGCCGATTGCATATCAGCATCGATGGTAAGCGTAACGTTGTCTCCCGGTTTTGCGGGAGTCACCAGGTTTTCAGAAAGCACTTTTTGACTTGCATCGAGTTCTACAATCTTTTGACCGTTTTCTCCTGAAAGGATCTTATCAAGTTTCTTTTCAATGCCGGACTTACCAATAATTTCGTGTTGCCAGAAAAATCCTGCTGCGTCTTTTGTCGGGTATCCAACATATCCGATCAAATGAGCAAATCCTCCTTTTGGAATGTATTCTCGCACAGAAAATGGTTCGTTATCCGTACTGGTAATGTTCCATGCAAGCTCCTTTCCGTTTCGATCATAAATCACTCCACGATCAGCGAATGTTGGCGTATGATGGAGTCGATTATTTTCACTACGAGTAAAATATCCTTTGCCGTTTATTACTTGCAACCGAATTAACTGAAGTGCAAAAATAATACCTACCATTGCAAACACGATAGTAATGACAAAAAATGTGCGTTTACTGATAGATCGCTCGATCATTCCTTCGAATTGTTGTGTATCAAATCCTGATACGTTTAACGTATCCATGAATATTTCATCTGGATCGATTGAGTGAGTATTTATCTTTTTGTTTCGCTTAAAGAGTCTCATAGTTTATTTTTGTCTTAACGAATTCTGCAATAAGGAGTGGTGCTGTAAATATTATAGTGTGCACCAGATGCGAGTACCAAGATGTAGAAATACCGCCATAAAATACGTCGTAAAGCACCCCGAAAAACACCATTTCTAAGTACCACCCAAACATTGCGACCCCTGCAATACCCACTACCAAAGTCACCCACCAAGGGGCACAAAACACCAATATAAGGCACAAAATGTCCCACAATACGCGTTTCCACATAGATTTTGACATTATAGCATAAAGCAAAACCGGCTTATTTGCCGGCTTTATTAAGCAATAACTCTACCGCGTGCTCAAATGATCCCGCATTCGTAATGTGATGTCCGTTTACGAAGAAGATTTCATCAGCATTCTGAATCGTGTTCAATCGATGCGCGATCACAATACGCGTTGTCTCCCTCGGAAGCTTTTCAAGAATTTCACCGAGGACTTGTTCTGTCACCGTATCAATGTTAGCGGTTGCTTCATCAAGGATAAGAATCTCCGGCTTTCGAAGTACGGCTCGCATGAACGCAATGATCTGCTTCTGCCCAAGTGATACCATGTCACCTGTTGGTTGTACTTTAGTTGCTAAGCCTTGATCAAATCGCGCAAGAAGCGTATCAAGTCCTGAATTTTTAAGTACCTCCAAAGCTTCGCTTTCGGAAAGGTTTTCATGATGACGATTTCCATAGAAAATATTATCCTGCACGGTTCCAGAGAATAAGAATGGATCTTGTAAGATATATCCAATCTTTTCTGCTCGCTCCGCATCCGTGTAAGCACTTAACTTTTTCCCAGAAAGGTAAATACTTCCCTCTGTAGGATCATACATGCGTGCAAGGAGTGACGCTGTTGTTGTTTTTCCTCCTCCGGTTGGACCTACGAATGCGTATGTTTTTCCTGCTTCGAGGTTAAATGAAATAGATCGAAGTACTTTTTGCTCAGGCATATAGCCAAATGACACCCCATCAAAGGACACCAGCGAGGCATGCTCTTTTGACTGAGAATCCTCGGTTGATACTTTCAAATCAGACTCGAGCGAAAGAATAGACGCAATACGATCCCATGCCGCAAGCGCATTCTGAAGCTGCGTCCAAAGCATAGAAATCTGGCGAAGCGGAGAATAAAACTGGTTTACATACACCAAGAAACTCACCAAGAGACCTAAGCTAAAGTGCCCTGTAGAAATCATTGCAATACCAAAAATAAGGACAAGTAGTTGGGCCAAGCTTCCTGCAAGACCGTATACCGGGTCTGGTAAAGCACTTGCAACAGCGGCAGAAACTGTTTTATTGTATACATCATCATTCGCTGCTCCAAATTTATCTCGCATGAAATCGCGTCGATTGAATGACACCACAACTTTAAAGTTTTCCAAGCTTTCTTGGATTTCAGATGATATATCTCCAATAGCTCGAAGACTTGCCTTACTTTTTTTCTTGATCCATGGCGATGCAATCCATGTAAACAACGCAATAACAAGCACTGGCGACAATGCAATAAGTCCTAGTTGAGGATTAATTCCAATCAAGAATGCTGCTACCCCAATAATGGTAACAATAATTCCTACAAATCGAACCACTACTTCACTGAAAAATTGGTTAAGTTTTTCAGTGTCGCTATTTAATCGAGAAATAAGATCTCCAGCTCGGTTTGCATTGAAAAACGCAAGTGGTAACTCACTTAATTTTTTGAATACCAAATTTCGGATAGCATACAACGTTCGCTGTCCCACCATACCCATGTTCATCATCTGCCAATAGTTCGAAACAAAGGCAATACCGTAAATAACAATCAGTACTCCTGCAGAGATAAGTACGCCAGTATAATTTTTAGTGATCACATACTTATCAATGGCGTGTCCGATAATAAAGGGACCAATAAAGGTTGCTGCCGAGTTTATAAGCATTGAGATAACGGCAAGACCAATTGATTTCTTTTCTGCGCGTAAAAACGGAGCCATATTGGTCATAGTTTTTTTAATGCTCTGCTCTGTTTCAATTGATTTTAGTTCGTAATTCATAGTTTTTCTTGATACGTATCAATACTCTGCTGAGATTCCCAAATCTGAGCATACTCCGGTGACGTATGCAAAAGATCCGCATGAGTACCAAACGCCACTATTTCTCCTTCCATCAGTACCAAAACCTGATCATACTGATCAGCAGTCGTGATTTTTTGAGTCACCGAAACAAGGGTAATATCAGGGTAATTCTTGGCAAGATTTTTTAGGATTTTCTGCTCTGTTGAAACGTCTACGCGAGCGGTAAAATCATCAAGTAGTAACACCTTTGGGTTCATTACCAATGCTCGCGCAAGCATAATGCGCTGTTTTTGCCCACCAGAAAGACTGGTTCCTCGTTCAGAAACAACGGTATCTAATCCCTCTGGTAAATTAGCAATAACCTCTGAAAGTTCTGCAGTTTCGATTGCTTTTGCCAACTGTGCTTCGTCTCCACTTGCTCCAAACATGATATTTTCTCGCAGTGAAACACGGAACATAACACTATCCTGAAACACAATCGCGACTTGTTTATAAAAAGATTTTGGATCGTACTGACTTATTGCGACACTATCATATGAAATACTGCCTGATGTTGGACTTATTAATCCAGACATAGCAAACAACAGCTGTGTTTTTCCTGCGGCTGTAGGGCCAATAATGGCAGTTCTGCTTCTTGGTGTAATGTTAAAAGATACATCACTAAGTGTTTTCTTTTCACCATAAGTCAGAGTAATATGCTCAACATTAATTGAGCCTTCTACAGTATTATGCTGCAACCCTGCCTCTTCTGGCTCAGGAGCATTTAGCACCTCTTGGATACGGTCGTTTGATGCCTTTGCGCGCGCAATAGCACTTCCTAAAAATCCCAGCATCATAATTGGGAAAATAAGAATGGCAATATAGCTATTGAATGCCACCAAGTCTCCAATGGTCATGGTTCCATTAATAACAAAGTGTCCACCTAACACCAGCACCACCACAAGTGCAATGTTCGAAATAAACATAATAATTGGAATCATTGATGCAAATACCTTTAGTATTGAAATACCAAACGATTTTGCCTTTTCGTTGGCACCAATAAACTTCTGATACTCCACATGTTGGGAATGCACCACTCGAATAAGTGCCGCACCAAGAATACTTTCGTTAATAACGCGGTTTAACCGATCAATGACTTCTTGAGCCCCCTTAAATAATCCTCCTACTTTCGAAAATACTACTCCGAATACCACTCCAAGGATTGGAAGGATGGCAAGTACTACTAATGTAAGTCGCCAATCAATAGTAAATAATAGAACCGCAGATCCCCCAATGAGGAAAAAAGATGAAATAGCTACAGGAATGATTTGTCCTGTCACAGCCTTTATCCCATCAACATCTGATGAAAGATTGGTAAGCAACTTTCCTGATGTTTGAGTTTGCACAAACGAAAATCGCTGATTTGAAATCTTGGTAAGCACTTTTTTTCGCATATCTCTTGCGAGCCGCTCAGACACAATCGCCTGAACGATGTTTTGAGCATATAAACAGATAAACATGACTGCTAGTGCAATGAGGAAAAAGAGAGTGGTTTTGCCTGCATGAAATGTTCCATGGATATACGCGTCAATGGAAGTAGAAACAATTTTTGGAAGCACTAAGTACAAGGCATTCTGAGATAATGCCAACAATACAATTCCTGCAATTAAAAATCGATAGGGCTTGATAAGGGGCCAAAGTGACTTCATAAGAAATGTATTCTACCACATTTATTTAAACTAAAAAGTCCCCGAATGGAGACTTTTTATAGGACTAAGCCTTTGTGAAAACAAAGATTTCTCCTGACTTACCAGTAAGGGTAAGGGTGTTTGTGCTATCGATCTTAATAGTTCCTCCTTCTGAGGTAACCTTTCCAAACGTTGACTCAATAGTCATAAGGTTTGAAGGTGTTGAGCAGTACATCATAGTACTTGTAAGCTGAGCCTTGATCGTACCATCCTTGAGTGAATAGTCCCCGCCCAATGTATTACAGAATTTTGCACTCAACTTACCATCCTTGAATGTTGCGGTGTAGTTCTGATCATTTGCAACAAGGGTTCCGTTGAATGATGCAAGTCGGTACGTGTTTCCTGAAATAGCACTGTTTACACTTACAGAAGCTTTTCCTTTAAAGATATTTCTAAAGAAGTTTCCAAATCGAACAAAGAATCCATTGTGATTTCCGTTATTGTTTTCCATCTTATCCATTTTGTTTTCAATCTTGTTCATGGTGATCTGAGCATCGAAAACATTCTTCGCGGTAACATTGGTACCGTTTACTGTTCCTTGAATAAGTACAGTATCACCAACCTTTAGGTCGTTAATGCCAATCGTAGATCCTTTTTCTTTCTGGAATTTCGCATCTGCTGTAGCTACGGTATAGACCGTTCCGTCCTTAGCTGTGACCGTAAGGGTTGTTCCACTTACTGCAGAAATAGTGCCCATAATACCTGGCTTGAAATTCTCCCAATTTCCGTTTTCTGGATAATTCATATTGAACTGGGTATCCAAGATTCGGGTAGCCATAAACTTGTCCCCCTCGATAGAACCTTCTGCGATAATGAAGTCTCCTACTTTAATATCTGCAAGTGCCTTAACGGTTGGACCTTTGTAAATTTTCGCGTTTGCGGTCACTACATTATACGTTGTATTGTTACGATTGCTTTTAACGGCAATAGTACTTCCACTAATAGCAGTAACCGTTCCTGTAATTCCTATTGATCGACTTTCGTTTTTATCATCTCCTTTATACATTCGTCCGTCACTGGTATCTCCACCTTTTTTGTGATCATCATTATCTTCCATTCGCTCACGCGCTAATCGATCTTCGGAAGGATCTGATCCTCCGCGACCAAGGTCAAGATCAACCTCAGCTCCTGTTTTTACGCCGATTGAAGCATGTACCTGTGGAGCAAAACCTCCGAAGGCAACACTTAATGCTACGGCTGCGAATACTGATAATGCTGCAAAATTTTTAATCGTCATAAATATAATTTGAATAGAATCATTCGTTAGTAACTGATAATTCGACATTCGGGTCCTATTCTATTGTACTATAGATGACGTTGTGAAGGCCAGAAAATTTCTTGACAATAAATTAACTTCCTGTCTTAGTTAAATAAAAAACAGGCCCTATTCCAGGGGCCTGTTGTGGTTGATTACGATAGTTTCAATGTTTTAAAGATAGCCTTTGCGACTTTTCTAAAATCTTTTGAACTCGTATCGTGGATCGATGTGGTAAGACTACTATCTTTTAGCAATTCTCGTAGTGTTTGATGCTGATCGATATAATACTTTTTTACTTCCTCGCAGCTTCTATGCTTGCGAGTAAGATAGTTATACCAATCCTCATCGCGCTGCTCTTTTGTATGAGCAAGGCGATCATCAAGTTGATCTAGCGGAAATTCAAGCAAACAGATTTGTGTCGCGTGTTTTCTCAACAGTTTTTCGATTTCAGCGAAAACTTCTTTCATGGCTTCTTTATGAGGCCCTGTCCGAAACATGTGCGTTAAGTGAAAGCGATCGAAAATTAATACGTCAACATCGCGTAATAAGTTTTCCTGTAACTCTTCCATCAGATGCTTTTTAGCAATCTCGATGTCGGTGTTGTTTAATAGTCCCATCAGCGTGTTTCGCTCCATAATAAAGTGCGGCTTAAGCTCATTTGCACTGCACATTCTTTCAATTTCAAACCCAACTTCCGTCTTGCCTGTCATTGAAATCCCTTCAAGGATAATGATGTGTTTACGTTTAGGCTTAGTTATCGCTTCTTCGGTAAGAAAGAATTTTGATAGGAAATAAGGATTTTGATTGTATCCCCTTATATCAAATATTCTCATTAACGAATGCAATTGAAATCTCCAACAGTCTTTATGCTTAGCTACTTTAAACATAGCCATATGCTTCTTTACTGCTTTTTCGAGATCAATTTCATTTGGACAATGTGACACAGAGTAATCCCTAAGGATGCTTTTACCATGTCGCGTAAGGCGAACATAGACATAGTCATTCAAACTGATTTCAGTGATGCCTTGCAATACTTTCTTTTCCATATTTAGTTTTTTTAAGTTTTAACCAGCAATATCGCTGATTGGAATACTTATATAGTAGCACAACCGTAAATATAAGTCAAGTATTCACGATTTACTACATTAAAACGTCCTCAAAATTCACAATTTTTCCTTTTTCATTCACAATAATTCCCTCTTTCTTATACAACTTCATGCGCTCTGCGCGATGCTCATTATTTATCCAAACCTTACCGCCGGCATAGACAATACGATGCCATGGAATATTTTTTGCTCCGTTCATATACGCCTTACCAAGTATTGCGGTAATGCTTTGCGCAGCCATACCTCCCGATCCTGCCGCACGCGCAATACGCCCGTAAGTGGTTACCTTCCCGGGCGGAATCGAAAGCGCTATCTTAAGAACTCGTTCGGAGAACGTGAGACCGAGGTGGTTTTTCATATTTTTAACACAACCGACTTCCTAATTCTACAGAATCTAACGCTGGCGTAATAACTAAGTACCCATCACCTGCAGTATTTTTGAACCCAAGCGTCAGCACTTCCGAAATGAACGGCCCGACTTGTCGTGGAGGAAAATTAACCACGCAAACAACCATTTTCCCAAGAAGATCTTCTTTTGAGTGGGCGCCAACAAGCTGAGCGCTCGATTTCTTAATCCCAATTTCTGGACCAAAATCAATCGTTAGCTGATACGCCGGCTTGCGAGCTTCTGGAAAATCTTTTACTTCTATTACTTTCCCAAGTCGCATATCAATTTTTTCAAAATCTTCGATAGTTGCCATAGTATTACTTACTTAAATCCATTAATATCTCTCCTCTATCAGAAAATGTTTCTAGGCACTCTTTCTTAATGCGAGTATGCTCTTGGTTAATTGGAACATTTGGATCACTTGGACCTAGAACATCACCACCCTCATTAAATGCTACAACATAATATTCTTCATCTCGCTTAAATAACGCGAATACTTCACGAGTTACATTTTCGTACTCAAAGGTAGCAATCGCTTCGTCGCGACGAGTCGTACTTATTTCATTCATCCAATGTTTGAATGTTTCAACTTTTCCTTCTTTAATTTTAAAAATTCGTGAGAATGTAAGCATATTATTCTGCTTTCTTAATTGCCTGATGAAGTCCAAACGTATTTCCTTCTGAGTCGATGAAATATCCCTGCCACGCCATGTCTGCAATAGAGAATTTTGGCATCGCTTCTTTACCGCCTGCAGCAACAATCTTTGCAGCATAAGTATCATAATCATCGACAACTACCGTACACGCAAATGCATTAAGTCCTTGAGATGGAGCCGGCGCAGGACAAGGGCGCTTAAGTAATCCTCCATCAATACCAGGAACTGTTGATCCCTGTGGAGCGGTCATAACCATCCAATATTCCATTGATGGATTATCCCATTTCTTAATTTCCCATCCGAAGATATCCGAGTAAAATTTAGCAGCTCGTTCCAAATCATCAGCCTGAATTTCAAAATGTGCGATTCTGTTCATAAATACAAAGGTTAAAATAGTTAGTCTAAGTAATATGGCAATTATACCATATTAAAAACCGCCTTGTGAAAGAGGGTTTTTGATATGGGTTGATCATTGATTAAAAGACTTATTAAGAAATTCTGCCGACCTAATAAGCAATTCTTTTATATTCTTCGGCTTGGAAATACCATGACCTTCATCTTCAAAAATAAGCGTTTCATATGCAATTTTTTTCTGTTTAAGAATATTTTCTACGGTGTGTACATTTTCTAATGTCACATTAGGATCTTTTGCTCCTTGAACAATGAGCAAGCTCCCTTCTATATTTTGAATAAAATTAACAGGTGAGGCATTAAAATATTTATCAGGAACTTCCGTTGGAGTGCCACCCATCATTTCTTCGCTATATCCTCTCAAGTCAGGGCGAGTTGTATTATAATCAATAACAAGATCAGTCATTCCGCAAATAGGAATTGCAGCCGCAACATATTTTCTCGGGAAGTGAGTAATGGCGAACCAAGATGAATAGCCGCCATAAGAAGTCCCCATAATGCCCAAACGACCTTCTTCAGCTATTCCATCTGCAATAAGCGATTTGATACCGAAAAGAATGTCGTCTTGCTCTCGACCTCCCCAACCATCTTCCTTAATAGAGTTTTGAAACTGCAAATTAAACCCGGTACTTCCTCGGTAGTTCGGATCAAGTACATTAAAGCCTTGGGCTACGAAATATTGTATTTCTGCATCAAACGCGTCTTCAGAGTGTCCGGTTGGGCCACCATGCACCATGACAATAGTACCAATTGGTTTAAATTTTGATCGATACAACCATCCTTGGATAGTTAATCCATCAACGGACTTCCAATGATAGCTTTCAGCCTTAACTAAATCTGACTGAGTAAATTTTACCGCACCAAAAACATTCGTCACTTGTCGTAGAATTGTTTGCCCTGAATGAACAATTAAATCGGTAGGTTGTACTGAATTGAAATAATTACTCACCCAAGAATCATTACCTATGTAACCAAGCGGAATAGTATTTCTAAGTCCGTGAAAAGGAGTTTCGATCCCTGAAGTCATATCCAATAATGAAACTTCATACTGAGCTTCCTTAACTTCTAGCAACGCAAGCAATTCAGCTCCTTTAGGGAAATAGACTTCTTCCACTGTTCTTGAGGGATCATCAGAAATCCATTGTATGGACTTATCTAAGATCGTGTATAATCCCACTTTTTTATGAGTAACCATTTCCACGGTAAACACAATCTTTTCACCTGCAGGATGCCATGCCGCAGAAACCTTTACATCGTCTCCGAAGTTAAGTATCTCTGCGTCATTTTTTCCGTCAATGTCTACAAGCCACACTTGCTCACCTTCTGGATGTAATTCACTTCTTTGGTAAAGAATATAAGTCCCTTGCTTGTTTAGTTTAGGCAGTATGCCGCAGGGCTTTATCTGCTTCGCAAGGATAATCTTTTCCTGTGTCTCTAAATTCTGTCGATAAATAATATAGGGTTCAATTTCTTGGTTTGCTTCAAAATCATAATTTGCTGCAAATACGAGATATTTATTATCAGACGTGAGACTTCCTCCTCTTAGAAAATACTGCGAATGCTCTTCATTCAGTAATTTAATTTCTCTTGAATCAATAGTTATTTTATAGAGACAGTATCTCTCATCCCCATCGCGATCATGTATTACAAGTAGAGATTTTCCATCAACGCTCCATGACACTGCGCGCGTTTTATGACGGAAACTAGTTATTTTTTTCGGAGCTTCATCTTTATCTAATGGAGAAATATAGACATCAACATTTTCACCTACATTTGCCCATGACCAAGCTACCCATTTGCAATCAGGACTTACTTGAATACCAAATAGTCTAGGTGTCTGAAGAAGGTTGTCGATAGTGACTCGTTCCATAATTTTTAACTTTCCCTTTCTAAATCTAATAATACTTTCTTATTCTTCAATCCTCCTGAATACCCTCCTAATTTCCCTGACAATGTAATCACTCGATGACACGGAGCAATAATGCAAATCGGATTTTTAGCGTTAGCAGATCCTACAGCTCGAACAGCTTTGGGTGTTCCAACTTTCTTAGCAATATCGGCATAATTTGCCGTTTTTCCGTATGGAATACTTAATAAAGCCTTCCAAACTTTCTTCTGAAAATCGGTTCCGTGCCAATCAAGTTTTATATCGAACTTTTTTCTTTTTCCTGCAAAATATTCTTTAAGTTGTTTTTCTGTCTCAATTAGAATCGGGTGTTTTTTATCTTCAAAAAGAATTTCCATCCATTTCCGTTCTGGATTATTCTTTTCCCACAGTATGGCAACGAGCCCCTTTTTGCCTGCAACCAACATTAGTGTCCCTAGTGGTGACTTCATGTCCTTGAAATAATAGTTCTCATTCATGCAGGCATTCTAACATTTTAAAGAATAAATACCTCTTTGAGGCACTTTGACAAATGGTGTAAATTTTGTATAATTGCAACGAATAAAAAACTTAAAACACAAATTATGAACACAAAAAAGATTGGGATTCTTGACCTAAAAGCCGATGAAGATGCTTTTATTGAAAAAGTAATTGAATTTTTACGCTATGACCCCACCGAGCTTGAATTAATGAAAAACTTTCTCCTTTTCTATTTTGAATTACTCATTATCGGAGAAGTTGAAAATATTGTTTTTTCTGAACAAACCATTGCTGAACTTACTATTATCCGCAATAAATGCATGTGGCAACGCGGAAAAGGCATTTCTTTAATTCCACATATTGGGATCGATGAAAAAGAAAAAATAATGACCATTCATTCAACTGAATTATTGGAACACCTTTCATCGTTTATACGATATGAGGTATCGGTTGCACCAATGCGATTTATACGCGAATACACATCTTTTTCTTCACCAATACCACTTGCCGTTGAAAGCACCGAATGCCTCACCCCATTTGCATCTGTTGATACAACATACAAATAATTAAACAGCTTACTTGCTAAACTCCCCGGACATATTCGGGGAGTTTTTATTCATGATATAATGATAAGGCTCAGCAGTATTCACTTAAGAAGTGCTGACTCAACTCTTATGAACAATACCTTAAAATTTATCATTGGGCTTATCGTCGTTGTTGCGGTTGCTCTCGCTATTTACTTTAGTGTTCGCCCTGACAATAAAATGGCTCAGCCCATAACAGAAACACCCGCTGTAACCCAGCAGGAATCAATCGTTGGATGCTACACCGCAACCCTTGCGAAAGATGTCTACACACTTACTATTACCGACCAGAGCGGATCAAACGTTTCCGGAAAACTTGCTTTCAAGAACTTTGAAAAGGATAGCTCTAGTGGAACCTTTAAAGGAACTTATAACAACGGAGTCCTTCTCGGAATCTACAACTTCAACTCTGAAGGTATGAATTCCAACATGCAGGTTGCCTTCAAGAAAACACCTGCCGGATTTATCCGAGGATTCGGAGACATGGACGCCAGCGGAGAAAACTTCAAAGATGCAACGAATTTGAATTACGACACAACTTATACCTTTGTACCAGGAATGTGTAAGTAATATAAAAGCCACCTTCGACAAGCTCAGGGGTGGTTTTTATATTTGAAGAGACTTAATGGTTTCCAAAAGACTTTTCATGGTGTCTATTGTTGTAAGCGGGTTCATGATACTCACTCTTAAGTAAAAATGATTATTTAGCACCGTTGAAGTAATATGGTAATTCCCATTTTTAAGTATTTGTTTCTTAATAGATTTATTAAGTTCATTTAAATCCAAACCTTCTTTTAAATATCTAAAGCAAACAATATTACACTGCGGATCTACTGCAAGATCAAAAGATGAATCAGCTTTAATAAGCTCTGCAAATTCTTTACCTAGATCAAATAAATATTCTACTGCATCAGTAAAGAATTGTTCTCCATATAACTTAAGCACGCCATACACTCGAATTCCACTTGCTGGCTTTGTGCATTCATAAGTTCTTTTACCGATATCATAGGCTTCGTCGGTGTCTTCTGGGAATAAGTATTTTGCATCTTGCGAAAATGTTTGATACGAATCGGCGCCATTCTTGTAAAGTACCGCGGTAGCAACATTCGGCGACATAAGCATCTTATGCAAATCAATGGTCATGGAGTCTGCCTGTACGATCCCTTTTAGAAGATCTCTGTATTTTTCTGAAAAAATAGCAGGTCCGCCGTGCGCTCCGTCTACATGGAACCATAGTTCGTTTTCTTTGCAGAACGCTCCAATACTTTCTAAATCATCAAAACTACCAGTAGACGTGGTACAGGCACTGCCAACTACTGCAATTACATTAATGCCTTGATCTACTGCAGATTTGTATTTAAGTCGCAAATCATCAAGATCCATTTGGAACTTATCATTTACTTTTATTTTGATAATCCCTTTTCCCCCAAATCCCATGGTTCGAGCCGCCTTATCGATACAGTAATGTGCCTGCTCTGAGACAAGAATCGCCATAGGTTCTGTAATCCCATCATTCCAAACATTTTTTCCTTTAATAGCACGTGCTGTCAATAAAGCCGTAAGATTCCCGAGAGTTGCACCGCTCGTAATTATGCCGTCTGCATGTACACCAAATCCCATTTTTGAAGTAAGCCAATTTATAACGAACTTATCAATGACACCACCAATCAAAGAATGCTCGTACGTTGGGGTAGAAAAGTTAAAGTACGATTCAATGAAATTAAACAACACTGAGGCTGGAGTGGGTACGCTCACTTGATGACCTAGGTTATTTGGAGAATAAGTATGAAAAACATTCTTGCTGAGCATTTCTGCTATATTTGCAACACTAGATCCATCTCCTAACCCTTTCCTATTTAATGCCGATAAAAGCTCATCGGGTTTCACATAGGGAAAAGCCTTGTCTGAAGCAATTTGTTTTTGTAAGTCAGAAGCCAAAAATTCCACAAGCTGTTTACCCTGGGTTTCAAAGAATTCTGGATTGTAGTATTTTTCTAAGTTATTCATAGAAAGGTATGGTTATCGATGGTCGCATTACGGATTCTGGCACAATCCCCTGTGATTGAAGAAATAATTCTCCTATTTCATATACAGGATATTCGACTAGAATATTTCGTAAATTATTAAGAGAGAAGTCACCGGCTTCTTTTGCTTTTACAAGAAGTCCAGCAACATGTACAAACGACTCTATTTCAATCACATTCTCCATTCCAAGCATTCCAGCCGATACATTTAATACTGTATTATTATTTTTTACCGCCAATATTGGCTTACCTAACTCTTCTGCCTTTAGCATAGGAATTCCTCCTAGTGAAGAAGCTGGGCAAATAACTACTGACACATCATTTGAAGAAATTAAGTTTGTTGATTCAGAATAGTTAAAAATATCAGGAGAATCCTGAAGTCCTCGCAACACACACCAAAGGTAAAAAGGCGAAGCTGCTTCTAATGCTGCTTCCGGCAGAACTCTACCAACACTTTGTATAAATACTTCTTCTTCTTGAGAAACAAGAGGACCGTGCGCTGACATTATTCCAAACCTTTTTGTAATTAAGTGAGACATAAGCGCCTCTACTCCCCCTACTGGATTTGGAACATTACCTTTAAAATATTCTAGCCAATCATTATTCTCTACTTTTACATGAGTAAAAAGAGCAATTCTGTTAGCCCCTTTCTCGACAAGCTTTTCAACGGCCTCGAAAATGGTTTCTATGTTTTCTACTTTTCCAGTAAATGCCCCTTCTGTTGTTTTGAGAACTATTGGATTTACTGGTACAGCTGTTTTTTGTATGGCAACAATACTTGAACCTGTATGCGCATAAAATCCATTGATTGCATTTACCGCTCGATCAATTGTCCATGTATCTGCTCCGCTATCTAGTACCACTCCTATTTTTTGATTATTTTTTACTGGTAGTAAACTAAGATTACCTTTTATCCATTCATCCAAAGTATACCCTTCAACGTACTGGAGACTGCCTTGATCTGCGAGAAGTAATGGACCACCATTACATGAATTTGGATGGGTTACCAAAGTCCCAATTTTTGATAAAAAAAGATTTACGGGCATTGCATCTCCGAGGGATCCACCTACCGATGCGCCTATACCCGTAGGGACAATATGTACAATCACAGGACTACTATTACTTTTTTCTGAAACCGACGAATAAGAAGGTAAAGATTTTTGAGAAGTGTCTGAACTATCAAAAACAACTTCTACGGCAACTCGGTAGCCTGTATCACTTTTAACAGAATCAACAATATACCAACGAAGTGGTATTCCAATCTTTTGCAGCTCTAGTTCGATGTATTCTACGCGGTTCTCTGTGTCTTTTGGTAGTTCAATGGCAACTCTTTGTAGATTCATATGGGTAGTATATCTAAATAATATAATAAGTGAAGTAGTATAGTAAGATTTATAGTATTGAGTAATATTAGTGCTTCTTATATACTTACCTTATGTCACTACACACCATTGATCAATCTATTATTCAATTTTTTAGAAACATCAGTATTCCCCTGGCGAGGATTGGACTGTTTGTTGTATTCTTCTGGTTTGGATTACTGAAAGTCATTGGACTAAGTCCTGCGAGCGGACTAGTACAACGACTATTCGAAACGTCCATTCACTTTATGAGTTTCCATAGCTTCCTTATCCTTTTCGGATTATTTGAATGCTTGATTGGAATTCTTTTCCTCATCAGAGGCGCAGAACGAATCGTGATTCCCCTTCTGTTTATTCATATGATTACGACGTTCGGGCCACTGTTCCTTCTTCCGCAGGAAACATGGAGCGGATTCCTTGTTCCAACGCTAGAAGGTCAGTACATCATCAAGAACTTGGTCCTTATTGCTGCTGGTATTGGAATTGCAGCACATTTACATCCGATGCCGAGGAGATCATAACGATTAGATCACAAATAAAAATAACCTGTGAAAGGTTATTTTTATTGACTCATTATTTAGTAAAAGTAAATGTTGAAATACTTTGTTTAATTGGATCATTTACAAGCGGTGTGAACTTGTTTTTCTCTGCTACGCAATCTCTGTATTGTTTATTTTCGGCAGATAAATTATTTACATCGTTTCCAAAAACTCCGCAATTCGGACTACGCACCTGGTAATGCAGGACGTAAGCCTTTTCGTCTTTTATTGTCATGTAGTCATACGTATTATACTGCGATCCGGCTGCTGCGCCTCCGCCGATAACTGAACAGAACTTGATTCCATTAATCGTAGTTACGGTTGGTGTACCGGGTCCGTCTCCAGCATTCAAATCGGTATAACATCCATTCGTATCAAGCTTTGACTTATCTAACGAATCAATAGTAAAACTGATTCCTAAGTGTGTATATTCCGTAGTAAGTTCAGGATATTCAAAGCGAACGCCGTTATTCTGATAGATTTTCATTCCAGTACTAGTGTTTGTTTTGGGAAGAGTGTCGTTATTATATTTAAGTGTAGAAACGATTGATCTAAACTTGTCTACAGAAATTCCTTCGCCGGCATACATCAAAAGGATAAATTTGTCTCTGAACGGAAACAGGACCTGCCGTGAAGGCGAAGGCTGACCTGTTTTATCTTTGTATATTATTTCTTTTCCTTTTATTCCATTGGCAGATATGTCGTTCACCGAGTAAATGCGATCGTTTGTAGTCTTCATTCTTGCAATCATTTGATCGAATGTCTCGTTCACAACTTTAACACCAGCCTCATCCCTGTCTTCTTGTATATAAATACTTAACTTGTCGCCGAATGAAATCGAGACATTGCGTCCGAAGTTTTCTGAAGGAGTTTTCCAATCAGATGGATATTGAATAGAAATACCAAAATTATTGTACGTTTTCAATTCAGTGCTTCCAGATACGGTTTCTGTAACAGGATCTTGTGTAGCGACAGGAGTAGCATCAGCCGGAAGAGCCATTTCACCAGATTTGCTTGGCTTATAGAATATTGCAAACGCTGCTACGGCAATGGCAAGCAAAGCTAAGATAATAATTATGATAGTTGTGGGCTTTTTAAGTGAATTGTTCATGGTTGTTATTATATCATTTTAATAAGGAAAATTTTCGTTAGTATACGTTCCGTAATTCATACCGCCTTCTAATTCAATCGTTACTTTTTTAAGATCTTCATCAGTAAGGAGCTTAATGCCAAGTTCCTGTGCAACGGTTTGAATTTGCTGTTCCGCAGCGTCTTTTTTATGTAAGTCGTCTACCATTATTTCGAGCTCCATATGAAAGCCGAATGATTCGGTATATTTGAGAGCCAGCTCTACACCTTTGAATAAGTAGTTAGTTCTGAACTGATACGCTCTCATAATCTTCTCAGGCTCAAGCGCCTCGCAAAATGTTTTAGCTTGCTCTACCTCATGTATCATGATGGTAAGTTCACTTTCATGGAAGTGCGACTGTTTATGAAGACGTCCAGGCTTTAGTGCCATTTTAGCCTTTCCTGTTTCCATGTTCGAAACAACTTTGATAACCTTATCAGGCCAAATATAGAAAAAAGTGTCCTTATTATCATTCCCCAAATTTTCCGCATTGGCATTCAAGTATTCTCGCAGTCTCAAAAAGTCTTGTTCAGATACTAATGCGCGGTGTTCAATTTCGATGGTGGGTGTCATAAGTAAATTTATTAAATCATTTTATCCATTAATACAAAATCTCTATTGTCTGTATGGTTTGGTAATATTGTCCGTACATTGTATCCATTCTTTTCATAGAAATTTTTTGCTTTCCAGTCTAATCCTGTCTCAAGCCATATTTTATGTCCACCAAGACTCTTAACTTTTTCTTCCGCCGCTTTTAAAAGCTCTGTACCAATTCCTTTTCCTTGAAATTCTGGATGAATCATGAGTGGTTCTAAGTGCGCTACACCCGAATCAATTGTGATTGTAATGTAACCAATGATCTGATCGTTCTCTTTTGCGATCAAGGTAAATTCATCTTTAAAGAACTTAGGCTGGTTATCGCCGTAGTGCTCTTTATCAGCCGTTGGCCAGACGAGGGATTTGAATGATTCCAGATTTGATTCTTCTTGGGTTGTAAGTTGCGTTATATTCATACAATTAATAATACTCGCTTATTTCAATAATACTAGTCAACCTCTTTAAGTTCACAACTTTCTCCTTCGCAGAACATTTGTTTTTTCCGGCCAAAATTTATTTCTTGAGGATCAATTTTATTTTTTGCATTATGATTAAAATAGGTAACTATATCCTTAGACATTAACCCTTCAAATCCTTCTCCAAATTGAAACCAATTATTAGTTGTTATAACAGCAGATAAATTGTTAAATCTTTCTCTAAAAAATAACGCAACATCTAAATCAATAGAAGACCCGTCCTTATTATACTTTGGTATAGTCCAGTGGAAATGTCTACCTGATTCACCATCCTGACTAATCCATTGCAACCCTATTCCATACAGCACAAGCTCTTTAGGCATTTCTCTAGACTCTCTATGACTAATATGATGAGTATTAATCGCTATAATAAATTTATCGTTTAAATTAAAATCCAATGATTCATTATAAGATTCTCTTTTGGAATACTTTGACGCTATAAGACTAGTGATTCTTGGTGATACAATCTCTAAATCATCTTGAATGTTTCCATTTCGAGTATACATCACACCCGAAACCATTTCTTCTTTTTTAGGTACATTACCCAAATCGGGACAAGTTGCTTCTATCCATATTTTATCGCCATTAGAATCCATAATACAAAAATCTGGTCTACTTATTTTATTTTTACCTGATGGAGGTTTAATTAAGTTTAGATTAAAAAATAAAAATACACTACATAGCTGTAACTCCCAAAGTCTACTTATAAATTTACCAGGGAGTCTGATTTGTAAACAAAAATCGTCATCTAAATAATCTTTACATTTATCGTATGCTTCTTGTATGTATTGTCGCCTATCTATGCAAGTAGCATTAAAAACATAAGAAGTATCAAGCCCGCTAAATTCTTTAAGCACGACATCATACTCTTCCTGTTTGGTATCCATGGGTAATATTGGTATTTTAGAATCAAATAATTCCATTTTTAAAATCTTTAAGCGAACCTTTAATTGCTACCGGACTAGGACTCGAACCTAGATACTCAGGACCAAAACCTGATGTCCTACCATTAGACGATCCGGTAATAAAAACAAGGTAAGTGCGGGAACCATCCCTAGAAGCCGCACCTTCCCTTGCTGAAAAGCCACATATGTAGCTTTTGTACGTGCATTATTGCCTAAAAACACTATTTAATCAAGCAAAAACGCCCCGTAGGGCGCTTTTATTGTCAGATCTTATGGGTTTTAACCCCAACGAAAAAGCAGCCGGAAAATCCGACCGCTGTTATCTTTTAAGTTGTAGTTTCGCCTAAGCAATCTCTGAAACATGTATAAATTTCTCCGCCGAAATTTTCGTTAAGGCGCTGAATTCATATTCTTTCATGTCGTCAATTACTATTTTGGCTTTTGCGCCGGCGTAATCGTGTTTACTTACTATCAGATGCATTACTCCCATCATCCTAAGCTTTGTAAAAATTTCAGATAAATTTCCATCTGTCCAAATGGTTATTTTCTCGCCTTCGGTGAAGTAGTATACAAGTGCCTTTACTACTTTATCGTTCAGCTTACCATCAACCAGAAGTGTGCCTTCTGCGTCGCAATAGACGCCATCTAAGTACTCGCCTTTCTTTACCAACGGCCGCTCTACTTTTGTTTCCTTTAAAAAGGTTACAATTTCGGCGTCGGTCTTCTCCTTAAGTCCCGGAAAGTAACTCCGTGCGTTTGCCATAATTACATCAAACCTGGGATTATTTTTTGGAAGTTCAGTTTGACTCAAATCATAAACGTGACTTAGGTTATGGAAAAGCTGCCTGAGATACTTATTTGTTTCATCAATAGTTGTGTAACCTGTTTCAATAGCAGGCTTTATTTGTGAAAAGATATCACCCAGCTTTTTAATATCCCAATAGCGAATTAAATAGACGTTTTCATGTTTATTTACTAAACCTATCGCAGGTGCGTGTTTAATTAATAGGTTAAGTTGAGAGTAATGAAAAAGTACTATTTTAGCTTTTGGGTTTTCTCTCAGAATACTTAAGGCAATTTGTACTCCGTAAAAATTCTGCATAAAATGCCCATCTGTATTATTTTCTGCACAGATGATAGTAAAACCTTTAAACATATCGGCGTTTTCTAATCCGTTAATAAGTTCAGTTAAAAATTTGGTTCTTTCATGTGTTTCCAAATCATCTGACCTACCGATTTCAAATTTAAGAGTATCAGATACAAGATTTACTGAGTCCATAGCTATTATTTAAGGGTTTTGTAAAAAGATCTTATCCTTTATATAATAGCATAATTATTAAGTCATGTCAAAAGCACCCTACTGGGTGCTTAAGAGGCGCATAAGTGCCAATTCTACCGGCAAATACGGAATACTCGATTTTTTCACTTCTCCAAGAAGCTGGATAAATTCTACCAATAATTGAGCATTAATAATATTCTTCTCCCCTGCCCAACCCTTTATTTCCTTTTTCGAATCTTCTGAAAGATCTGCACCCGCTGTCTCTGCAAATTGCGGAGCAAATCGGTACAGAAGAACCATTCTAAGCGCTTGCAAAACATTCTCAATAAAATGATCCATTGCGTGACCATCATCATGCACTTTATGAATTATTTCAAGAGAGCTTTCTAGGTTATTTTTTACTAACGCTTTCACAAACTCTGTTACCAGTTCATGATGAGGCATCGACATTACAGACTCAACATCTGATGCTTCAACCTTTTTCCCTTTTACCGATTGAGTAACCCGCTCTACCATACCAAGCGTATCGCGATACGCGCCGTCCCCTCGTTGAGCAATAAGTTTTGCAGCCTCATCATTAATTTCAAATCCTTCCTTTTTTCCAATATCCTGAATAAATGGAACGAGTATTGAAATACTTGGCTTCTTAAACTCAAACACCTGGCATCGAGACTTCACCGTATCAAGCACTTTGTGAAGTTCTGTTGTCGCAAGAATAAAAATAACATGTGCAGGCGGTTCTTCTAATGTTTTAAGTAATGCATTAAACGACGACTTTGAAAGCATATGCACTTCATCAAGAATGTACACTTTATACTTTGAATCAAAAGGAAGCGTATTGATTCCGCTCGTAAGTTCTCGCATTTCATCCACACCATTATTCGACGCCGCATCGATTTCATAAATATCATTAGGACTCGTTCCCAATTCACGCGCAAAAATACGAGCAATCGTCGTCTTTCCTGTTCCACGAGATCCCGCAAACAAATACGCATGCGATACGCTTCCAGATTTCAATGCTGCCTGAAGCGATTTAACAATAGACTCCTGGCCCATGACTTCGTCAAAGTTTGACGGTCGATATTTTCTATAGAGTGAGATATGTGACATGGTGTTATTTTAGCATTTTTAGGAAAATTAAAAAGGTCAGCATAGCTGACACTTTTTTGAGCGAGTTACCGGCTTCCTGCAAATTTCATTTAGCTTGTCTTCGCTACTTAATTCACTATTTCCCCGGCAGTATATCCGGAACTCTGCTTCAGAAAGGACGTTAACATTAAACCCCTTACTTTTTAGTTCAACAATTCTTAAATAGTACTCCCTGTTCGTTTCCTTATTATATAAGGGCTCAGGGTGATCAATTTTTTCTTGCGTTTCTGATAATTGCTGATTGTTTCCCAAGGTATTGTGTTTTTCTGGTTACTCAAATAAATAATTCTTATTTAAGTTATCACGTATTAAGAAACTTGTCAACAAGTTTCTCCACCTCATCGACATCTTTCGATTCCATAAGGCTAATTCGTAATTCTTTAGCCCCAGGAAAACCGTGGCAGTACGCCTTGTAATGCTTTTTCATCGTCGCAAAGTTTTTGTGTGGTAATAATTCACAGAACAACTTTGAATGCTCTACAAGCACTCGTAATTTTGTTTCAAGCGGTACATCAGGCTTGTTGTGTAACCAATATCGTTTTGGAGTTCCATAGTCATCGAAATCTTTTGTGAAAAATTTATTCCACAGGTAAGACAATGACCCTCTCCACGATAGTGGAGAGGGTGACTTGCGAAGCAAGTCAAGTGAGGATGAAAAAATCCAAGGATTTCCAAAACAGGCTCTCCCAATCATAATACCGTCACAACCAGTTGCCTTTGCTTTTTCTGCTCCGTCAGCCATGTCTACTACGTCTCCATTTCCAAGGATAATAGTATTCGGCGCTATTTCATTTTTAAGTTTTACTACACGCGTAATGTAATCCCAGTTTGCAGGAACGTTCGATAAATCTTTTCTCGTTCTTGCATGAACGGTCAGCGCTGCAATGTCTTGCTTAAGAAGTAACGCGATCCAATTATCAATATCTTCTTTATTATATCCAACGCGCGTTTTTACCGATAACGGAATTTCTTTCCCTGCATCACGAATACCGTCTTTTGCTGCCTGAATAATTTCTACTGCTTTATCAGGTGTCTTAATCATCGCAGAACCGCAACCTTGTTTTTCAATCGTACGATCTGGACATCCCATATTAATATCGATACCATCAAATCCAAGTTCCGCACACAGTTTTGCAACACTGCGCATATTTACAGGATTACTCGTAAATAGTTGAGCAACAATAGGACGCTCAGCTTCTGTAAACGCAAGATCTTTCAATAACTTCTCTCTTCCGACTGGATGACTTAATCCGTCTGCTGATACGAATTCCGTCCATGTTACATCTGGTTTTCCGTACTTCGCAAGAAGCCTGCGAAACGCAGGATCCGTTACATCAGCCATTGGCGCAAGTGCGAAGAATGGCTTTTTTAAGTTGCTCCAAAAATTACTCATTGTGTAAATTTATAATAAATCTTTCCAGGGAATCGCAAGTCTACATACTCAAGTGACGACCCTTTGGTAGCAAGCGCCGTCGAAAACGTTTTATCGTTCACGATAAGCTCAATTGACTGTGCAATACTGCTTTCATTTGCCTTATCAGAAATAAGAATGTTTGAATTGCTTCCCACGACTAATCCCTTGATAGAAGTAACGCGTAATGCAGTATCTGTACCAAACGATACTTCTGCGACTTCCATTGGAAACTTTTTTAATAGCTCTACCATTCCCAGCGTTGTCATAAACTTATCACGACTTACAAACATTTTCTTAAGCGGTGAATCTTCAAATGAAATTCCTCCTTTAAATTTAAGAAACACTCCGTCGCTGAATGTTGGTGACTCTGCATAAATAACTCCCTGCTCGTCTACAAAGTAACACGTAGATTCCTGACACCAAACATACTTCGGCTTTTTTTCATGCACGGTAACAGTCATTTCATTACTGCTTGCGAAATCAATGCGTGCATCATTAAGACTTGGAATTGCATCTAATAAATATTCTCGCAACGCACTTTTTGAAATCAGCAACGCGTTTGTTCTCGGAATCACGACAAAGTAATTCCCTTTTAGAAATGATTCCGTTTGCTTCTTAACAAGTTCCTCATCAAGGGCTTGCGTGCCTGCAATTTCAATACTCGTTATCTGGTACTGCTTCTTCCTTAAGAAGCCGATAATGCCCGCAACAATCAAGATAAGAAAAAGCACCGACACAAACAAAAACTTCAGACGACGCGCTCGGCGCACCTGCGAGTTCTTATCAAGTTGGATCGATGTTTTTTCCATGCGTTAATATTTCTTACTACTTTTTGCCAATGTACTCTTTTCCAATGTATTTCTGCAACACTTCTGGGATTTTGATACTTCCGTCCGCCTGCTGAAACTGCTCAAGGATACATACCAAGATTCGAGGCGTTGCTACCGCGGTATTGTTCAATGAATGAACGAATCGAAGTTTTCCTTCAGCGTCTCGGTACTTAATATTAAGTCGTCGTGTCTGATAATCATGGAAGTAAGAAGCTGAGTGCGTTTCTCGGTACGCATTTTGTGATGGTGACCACACTTCGATGTCGTACTTCTTTACTTGTCCCTGTCCAAGGTCTCCTCCGCAGTTCAATACAACATGATAGTGAAGTCCAAGCTCCTGAAGAATCAGTTCTACGTTTTCAGTAATTTCTTCATGGAGTTTTACTGATTCAGCGTGAGACGCTTCGCAAAGCACTACTTGCTCGAGCTTCATAAACTCATGCATGCGGACCATGCCTCGCGTATCTTTGCTGTGCGCTCCGGCTTCACGTCGGAAACATGGTGAAAATGCCGCAACTTTAATAGGAAGCTTTGCCAAATCGATGACATCATCACTGAAGTAAGACATGGTAGCTACTTCTCCTGTTCCTGCAAGGTACTGATCATCCTGAGTCTTATACAAGTCATCCTCACCTCCCGGAAGGTATCCTGTTCCCATGAGTGCTTGCTTGTTTACCAGTGATGGCACAATCATCGGGCTGAAACCTTTTGCGATAAGTCTTTCATTGAATAGCTGCCATAATGCCATAGACATTTGCGCAATTTCATTCTTGAGAAAATATCCTCGGAATCCAGCAACTTTTGCGCCTCGTTCAAAATCAGCAAGGTCATGCATTTCGCAAAGCTCTACATGGTCTTTTACTGGAAAATCAAATACTGGTTTTTCTCCCCACACTTTCACTTCCACGTTATTAGCATCAGAGTCGCCTTCTGGAACTGAAATATCAGGCACGTTTGGTACGGCAAGCATCAATCGCTGCCATTCTGCCATTACTTCTTTCAATGACTCTTCATGTTTTTTTAGGTCTTCTTTTAGAATCGTCATCTGAGCGATAAGCGCCTGACGCTCCTCGGCGGTTGCCTGAGGGATTTTGTCAGAAACGAGATTCTGCTCTGCTCGGAGAGATTCAACTAACGACAATTTTTCCAATCGTTTTTGATCGGAGGAGATTAATTCATCCACATTAAAGTTGATATGCTTTTTTCGAGCAGCCTCCCGGATCAGATCCGGATTTTCTCGGATGAATTTAATGTCTAACATAGGAAATTACTATACCAAAAAAAGGTTATTTTGTCAGGTTTTAAAATAATTATCATTTATTTTTAAGTTTTTAATAAAAATGTTGAGTTTTTCTTTATTGCAGATGTGTATGCTTTTTATATGGAAAAAGATTTTGATAAGTGGAACTCCATTAAAAAACAGCTTGACCAGGCGAAGCCTGAATTTCATATTAAGGAACGCCAAATATGGTGGTGTTCTTTAGGTATTAATATTGGCTCTGAGCAAAATGAAAAGAATGAGAATTTTGAAAGACCTGTTCTGGTATTAAAAGTAATAAGTAGCGAGATAATTCTTATTATTCCATTTACAAGCAAGCTGCACGAAAATCGGCATCATGCCATTGTAACAAATAATTCTGGCGGTAAGTTTTCAGTGATTCTTTCACAATTAAAAGTCATTAGTTCCAAAAGATTCCTACGGCAGGTTGGGTGGATAAAAGAGGAAGATTTTTGCGCAGTTTATAAGAATCTTATGGAATACATTAAATGCCCCTCAAAAACGGAATCCCCGCCACTAGGCAGGGATTCCTCGGGACCCGAAGGTAATTGTAAATCTATTATAAATGATCCGCAGGATCTTGCAAATTAATTTCTTTATTAAAACTTTATGAATGACTACCCTATCTACAATCTCCCAAAACACCTCCTCGATAAATATTTCGGCGAGCTTCCGCAGAAGCCAAAGAATTTGTTTATCCGTGGGACATTTCCCGACGAGCCGCATCTTGTATTTTTAACCGTTGTCGGTGCGCGAAATTATTCAAGTTATGGCGAGGAGGCTTGCAGGAAACTTATTGAAGGATTACGAGGATATCCAATTATTTTGGTATCGGGACTTGCACATGGGATCGATGGTATTGCTCACACGACAGCGTTAGATATTGGACTTACCTGTATTGGTTTCCCTGGTTCGGGACTTGGTGAGAAAGTACTTTATCCGAGATACAACGTAGAGCTTGCTAAGAAAATTCTGCATGCCGGTGGCTGCCTTATTTCCGAACACACTGAACATACTATGGGAAATATTTGGAGCTTTCCTAAACGAAACAGGTTGCTTGCCGGATTATCAAAAGCAACACTCCTTATCGAAGCAACCAATGAGTCCGGTTCTCGCATCACTACTCGCCTTGCAACCGAATATAATCGGGATGTTTTAGCGGTGCCTGGAAATATTTTTTCTAAGAACTCTGAGGCTCCGAACGAACTTATTAAATTAGGCGCGATCCCTATTACTTCTTCTCAAGATATCTTAGAAGCATTAGGATTTCATGTCACAGAGAAAGCACCATTAGACTTATTCTCCCTCTGCGAACCAGATGAAGAACAGGTACTAAAACTTCTTTCTGCGCCACTTGTTCGCGGTGAACTGATACGAAAACTAAATATGCCTACTCAAAGAGCTAATAGTCTTATTTCACAAATGGAGATTAAAGGATTGATAAAGGAAGCTGGGGGTGAGATTAGGAGGGTGTAAAACCTCACCCAGCTTCCTGACGGAAGCCACCCTCTCCTGCAAGGAGAGGGTCCTTACGTAACCTCTATCTACTATTAGACTTAATTATTATTTAACGTATGACTACCATTATTAATAACGTTTCCCAAAAAGAAAAGCGTCGTAATTTAAGAAAGAAGCAAACGTCTGAGGAGGCTAAACTCTGGTCTGTTATTAGAAACAGTCAACTAGGAGTAAAATTTCGCAGGCAAGTAAGTATTGGCGAATACATTGCAGATTTCTATTGCAGAGAAAAGCAATTAGCAATTGAAATTGACGGAGAATATCATGAAGACATGCTGGAATACGATCAAAAACGTGAACGGTACTTTACGAGTTGCGGAATTAAAACAATTCGATTTAAAAATTCTGAAGTGAATGACAATATTATGAAAGTAAAAAATAGTATTGTAGGTATTTTAAAAAGCTCAAATTATTTACAAGACCCTCTAAAGGTAAAGTACTACTAAATATTAATTACTCACGTTACTCGCGATAAGGACCCTCTCCTTGCAGGAGAGGGTCGCTTGCGCAGCAAGCGGGGTGAGGTTGCATTCCACCATACATATATGGTATCTATAACTAACTATGAAATTGTTAATTGTCGAGTCCCCTTCAAAAGCAAAGACGATTGAGAAATATCTCGACGGCAAATATACCGTGCGTGCTTCTATTGGACATATCCGAGACTTACCAAGTTCAAACAAACAAGCAATCGACATTCCAGCAGGATTCGTACCTCATTACGAAGTATCAAAAGGAAAAGATCGTGTCATCCACGAACTTCAGACATTGGCGCGAAAAGCAGATGAAATTATTCTTGCAACCGACCCCGACCGTGAAGGAGAGGCTATTTCATGGCACCTCAAAGAAATTCTCAACGATTCAAAAATAAAAGCACCCATTAGGCGAGCAACCTTCCATGAAATTACTAAGGAAGCCGTATTGGAAGCGCTTTCACATCCCAGAGACATTGATGAAAAATTAGTAAAAGCACAAGAAGCACGACGTGTGCTAGACCGACTTGTTGGTTACGACCTTTCCGGACTTATTTGGAAAAAGGTACGCTACGGATTATCTGCTGGGCGAGTTCAATCTCCAGCGCTCAGAATTCTCATGGAGCGAGAACGAGAAATCCGTGCGTTTGTTCCTGAAGACTTTTGGGTTATTGAAGGGACATACACACCCCGCTCGGCTAACGCCGAGTCGACCCTCTCTAAAAGAGAGGACAGCCTTCGGCTGACCTGCGTTGAAGAACCACGTGATTTTAAAGTTGTAGAAAATATTCTTAAGCTTGGAAAATCCGAACGATGGACCATTACCGATATTAAAGAATCTGAACAAAAGCGTGCATCTCGTGCTCCGTTTACAACATCTACTTTGCAACAAGTCGCAAGTACCCGACTTGGCTTTTCACCTTCGCGAACCATGCAAGTAGCGCAACGCCTTTATGAAGCGGGACATATTACCTACATGCGAACTGACTCTACGAATCTTTCCAAAGCCGCACAAGCTCAAATTTTGTCATTAGTAGAAAAAAAGTACGGTAAAGAGTATGCACAGTTTAAAACATATGCTGCTAAATCAAAAAACGCACAAGAAGCACATGAAGCCATTCGTCCGACTCATTTTAATTTGTCATCTGCTGGAGCGACCGACGAACAACACGAACTCTATAAACTTATTTGGGAGCGTGCAGTATCTTCGCAAATGAGCGATGCGAAAATGCTTAAGACTAAAGTTGTTGGAAATATCAGTACTCCTACCGCCGACCTATCGGCCGAGCGACTCCCTCTAAAAGAGAGAGTATCGAACATACCTGACTTCGTCGCGACCGGGTCTCGACTTCTTTTCCCTGGATGGCTCGCCGTAGATACGGCTGCCCGTGGTGAAGACGTGGAACTTCCAAAACTTTCTATCGGTCAAACACTTGATCTCGTATCTCTTGATGCACTTGGAAAGCAAACACAGCCGCCTTCACGATATACAGAAGCAGGACTGGTTAAGGAACTTGAAGCGCGCGGTATTGGACGACCTTCGACGTATGCATCTATTATGCGAACTCTTGAAGATCGTGGATACGTCACTAAAAATGGAAGAACATTGTTCCCTACTGATACAGGCGATGTTGTCTCTTCATTCCTTGAAGATAATTTCATGAATTACATTTCAGATTCGTTTACGGCCGATATGGAAGACAAACTTGATGATATTGCCGACGGAAAACGAGAATATGTAAAAGTACTTAAGGATTTTTACGACCCGTTCATCAAGGACGTTGAGTCTAAAGAATCAATTCCTAAAATTACCAACTTGGGAGTTGCTGATGATAAATACAAATGTCCTAAGTGTGGATCGCCTATGGAAATTAAATTGGGACGTGGAGGAAAATTTCTTTCGTGTTCGCGATATCCAGACTGCGATGGCGCACTAACCCTTGACGGGCAAGAAGTTGGAGAAGGAAAACCTTTTGGTATTCATCCAAAAACAGGTGAAGAGATTTATCTCCTTACTGGGCGATTCGGTCCATATGTTCAGTTGGGCAAAACACCGCCAAAAGTAAAGAAAGCAAAAGCGCCTCGCAAGACCCCTCAGTCTCGCAAAGCCTCGACAGCTCCCCTTATTAACGGGAGCATCCCTCCGTCTAACGTGCCTGACATAAAGCCTCGACGTGCCAGTCTTCCCGCAAAAATGAAACCTGAAGATATGACGCTTGACCTTGCTGTGAAGCTTCTCGAGCTTCCTCGAGAACTTGGCATCGATCCGAAGACGAATGACGCAGTAATTGCGAACGTAGGGCGATTCGGTCCCTATGTTGGAGTCGGACGAGAATTCAGATCTATTAAGAAATCTAGTGGACTTGATCCGTATACGATCACGCTCGAACAGGCGCTTAAGCTTATTAATGAGCCAAAGCAACTTCCTAAAGGAGTAGAGCTTGTAAGAGTTGTCGGCATTCATCCAAAGACGAAAAAAGAAATCCAGATTCTTAAATCTAAATCTGGTAACTTTATCCGACAAGGCATGAAGCGAACGTACATTCCTGATAATGTAAATCCGCAAGATATTTCACTTGAGGAAGTCGTTGCGCTTATGACGCAGTCGAATGTAGACAAGAAAAAGAAATAAAAACTCCCGACGTATCGGGAGTTTTTATTTAGTTGTAGGAACTTAGGACTTACCTGGAAGCTCATAATTTGCTCCTGGTCCATCGTCGCGTACTGGGCGCTTGTTTTCAAAAACCTTGGAAGTTGATTTAAGTAAAGAAACGTTGCGAATAAGCTCAGTAAATAGTGCAAACTTTGCGTCACTCTCTTTAGAGTCTTCATCTGTGTAATAAAAACCGCTTTCGGTATGGATAGCGCACTCGGCACAATCTTCAGGGTTTTGCGTGCCTTTTATGCTTAATAATGGCTTTACCCCTGCAAAGGATACATTTTGAAAATTCATAGCCATGGAAAAAGCAATGCTATTGTCGTACAAAGATAGCGTACACACATTCTTTTCAGTCTCTCCACCTATAAGTACGTGTCCCAGTGTAAACACTAGACACACACTTTCAAAGGGAGAATACCAAACAAAAGTTCGTACCTTATCAATTATGTGCTCAGTGCATATCTCAAAAACTGGGTCAGCTTTTTTTGTAGCATCTTCTTCCTCTTTTTTTATTCTGCGAGGGTTCATCCTGACAAAGTTAAAAAATATCAGAAGCGGAAATAAGTAAGCTGAACGTTTTAAAAATCTCTCACTAAATTGATTTTTAAACTGATCCGGAACAGAATTTTCAAACTGTTCAAAAGGGGATCTTTCAAAATCGTTACGTGTACGTAAGTTTTTTTCGGGGTTGCAATATTTCCTTTCAAACTCAGGATGAGTATCTAGATTTGTATTCATTTTTAAACGTTTTTCGTTAAGTAATATTCCCCATTTCTATACCACAAAAAACACTACTTTGCAATAATGGTCTCTCCATCTACGACTCGGTCTCCAACCTTCACGAGAATGTCTCGAGGTCGAGGAATGAGGATGACTACCTGAGAACCAAATCTAATTCTTCCGTAAATATCACCTTTCTCAAACTCATCTCCTACTTCTGCTACATTTCTAATCCGTCGAGCAGCAATCCCTGCGACCTGAATCACACAAACGGTTTCTCGTTTGTTTTCAAATACGGCAACTACTTTTTCATTTTCAGTCACAAGCTCAAGCATCTCGCGACCCATCGCATTATGGTGACGACCATGGTAATGATCAATCCGAAGAATCGTTCCCGTAATCGGTGCGCGTTGTACATGCACATCAAGCGGTGTCATTTCAATAACTACCATTCGCACAGGAAACGTCAGCTCTGGAATGAGCACATGATTTTCTACACCCTTCTTTTGAAAAACAATCGCTGAGTTTTCAACGTCTTTTATTTCTATCACTTTCCCATGCGCAGGAGAAATAACATTGTCACCCTCAGGAATAACTCGAGAAGGTGCTTTTCCCACAGCAAACAACGCGGCTGCATGAAGCCCAATGATAATTCGCTTAAAAATATTCATGTATTCAGTATAACAAAAAGCGCGCCATTACAGCACGCTTTTAAAAAATGTTTTAAGTTGTTAGAAATCTACTAAATCTACTATTTGTCGCTTCAGGCTTTCCTCTATTACTTTAAAAGGTTCACCTTTGCTCCATTTAATACGCCTTGAATAAATAGCATCCTGTTCGATTTGTGGGGCTTGCTCAGTAAAAAATATTGTCGGCGTTTTTCCTGATAGCGTAGGTATCAGACCGCGCATACGAATAATGGCATACGATCCGCTCAAGCCTTCCGCCAATTCATTATCTACAATAAGTAAATCAGGAAAAGTTCCATTTGACACACCGGAGCGAACCAAATTTTCCATTGCTTCAACATTGTTAAAAGGAAGATCTTCAGGTGCTATCCATTTTGAATTGTGGCTAATTTGGCCCGATTTTAAAAAATCATGCACCAATCGATGGCGCTCTCCAGAACTTAATAATATCAACGCATTCACCATGTTTCAATTTATTTAAAGGTTAAAAAACAAAATACATGTAATGTATAACATGTATTTTATAATAAGTCAATTAGATCTTAAACTCCATTACATCGCCGTCTTTTACTATATATTCCTTCCCTTCTGTTCGTACAAGACCTTTTGCTTTTGCATTTGCGAACGAACCTGAATCAAGGAGATCGCTCCAGAAAACAACTTCTGCGCGAATGAATTTTGCCTGGAAATCAGTGTGAATAGCGGCGGCAGCTACGGGAGCTGTTGAGTTAGCTTTAATGGTCCATGCTCGGGTTTCTTTTTCTCCGGTTGTGAAATACGTGGCAAGGCCTAGCAGTCGATACGATTTTTTGATTAAGGTATCAATACCATCGTCTCCATTACCCATTTCCTTTCGCATCTCATTTTTTTCCTCTCCTTCGAAGTCTGAAAGCTCATGTTCGATTTTCGCATCGATGACCACCCACTCTGATCCGTATGACTCAATCTCTTTGCAGATATCCTTGAACTTTTCTGGATCTGTTTCATCTAAGTTTTTTCCGCCCGATCTCTTATTAAGTCCGTAGATGAACTTTTTCATGGTTAAGAGGTTCAACTGCTTTGCAACTTTTGCTTCTTCTTCGGTAAGAGTTACGGTGTTGGCCATTTTTTCAGATTCCAGTGCAGTAAGAATTTTCTTTGCAACTTCTTCTTCAAATACGGCTACCTTGTCTCCTCGCTTCACATCTTTTTGTAAGTTTGCAATTCTTTTTTCTACCGTTTCCATATCTGCAAGAATAAGCTCCATGTTAATAACCTTAATGTCTCGGAGCGGGTCAATTTCACCGTATACGTGATTGATAGATTCTTTTCCGTCATTCACTGCGAAAATTCGTACCATTTCCAAAATAGCATCCACTTCTCTAATGTGCGCTAGGAACTTGTTTCCCAATCCTTCGCCTTTACTTGCTCCAGCAACGAGACCTGCGATATCCACGAATTCAATAGCGGCAGGAATGGTTTTTTGTGTCTGTGAAAAATCAGCGAGCTTGTGAAGTCGCTCATCAGGAACGGCAACAATACCCACACTTGGGTCAATGGTACAAAACGGATAATTTTCTGCCGGCACACCTTTTTTAGTAAGCGCATTAAAAAGCGTTGATTTCCCAACGTTCGGCAACCCAACAATTCCAATAGATAGTGACATATGAGGCGTAGTATGCCTTTTTTTGGCTTAAAATTCAAGGGGTTCTCAACGCTTTATATTTCTTTAATCATATGCTAGCCTAATGTGGAATTACTCTTACCTAACTTAAAAACGTAAGCCCATGAGTTATACCATTAAAACTGATGATACCTCTCTCATTAACGCTTTCCGCCTAGGAGATTCCAGGGCCTTCGATATTATTGTTAAAAAATATCAAAGGCATGTGACGTATCATGCGTATGGATTTTTAAGAAATTATTCCTTGGCGGAGGATTTGACCCAAGAGACTTTTATAAGATTTGTTGAGGCTATAAAAACTGGCACATTCACTGAAACTACAAATCCGGAAGCTTGGATGAAACGTGTTGTTGGGAATTTGTGTATTGACCATTTTAGAAGGAAATCAACAAAAACAACTAAAACCTACTCACCAGAAATTTTCGAAACGAGCAGGCATATTGATGGAATGACTCTCAATAGCTATTTTATTGATTACCTATCCGATCGCACAAGCATTGTTTCTGAAAACGACGCCATCATGGCCGCCTTAAGGCAAAAGTTGAATGCAAAAATCGATGATTTACTTCCTCGACTAAAACCACGCCAAAGACAGGTAATACTTCTTAGGTTTTACCTCGGTTTTAGTTTTAATGAGATTGCAGCATTTACAAAACAACCTTTCGGCACATGCCTCGGTCGAATGCGTTACGCGCTTATTAATATCCGAAAAATGTTACAGGAAGAAAAAACTATCAGGCCATCCATTGTTTCGGATGAAATAATTATTCCCAAAACGCGCATGGTTGAAGGAGGTATTATTCTCTATGGTTGATTAATTGAATTTAATAAAAAGCCCTGTGTAACCAGGGCTTTTTACTTATATAGTTTTGACATTATATCTAAATTATGACATTATATTTTCGAAACTCTATTCCTGAACCAATAAATACCGCTTATGAGAAAAATCCTTATTTTTGTTTTTATTTTTTGGATTATAACCGTCTATGTATCTATATATGGACTTAATGATTGTCATTATTTCTTAGATGCTTGTTTACATTTCATAGCAGGTCTAAGTACTGCCGGGAAAATATTCCTTGGATTCTTTATGGCATTTATAATTGCCTTAGGTCTCGTTGTTTTTGGCATATGGTCTTTAAGTAAGGCTATGGTAGATAAAACTCCAACATTGTTTAGAATTATAAGAGGTAAATAGTTAAAATTTTATTTAAAAAACCCTGGGCACGACCCAGGGTTTTTAGCATAAGAGTTTTATTCTTTAGCTTGTTGTTGAATTTGTTGTACTACATTAGAAAGATGAACATACCGCATAATCCCCGAAGTCATTTCTTCAGTTAACACGCTAAATAAATCTCCGCCGGCAATCACGCGATCATTGGTTTTCATTGCAAGCAGTGCACCAATGTGTTGTGAGGTAAACTTTCGGCCTGGGTTTTTAGCGCTTATTTCATCAATAAGTTTTTCGTAAAAATCTTTTTTCAATTTATGTTTTACCATAATCTCCAAAATATCTTTTACAAATCGTCCCCCTTCCTTTATGTCACCTTCAACAAGTGAAATGTCGCATGCGGCAAGCGCATAAGCAGCAATAGAATTCGCATCTGAAAAAAAGATATTATCTCCATAATCACCGCTGGTGCCAGATAAGGCCACTGCACCTTCTTCTGTTATTTTCAAATGGCTTCCTACATACGCAAATGGAACTCGCGATGTTTCATCGAGCTTATCTACAGTAAGTCCCCATTCATTAAGCATAACCCACTTCATTCGGGTAAGGTGCTCAAAGCAAATGTCTTTATGGAAACCTTCGTCCAGGCTTACAATATCAATCATTGCCATGTCGCCGAAATTACTGAAGTTTATGCCAACCACAAACTTCTGATCTGTTTTGGCCCTCTGGCTTTTTTCTATAAAAATGCGAAAAGCTGCTATGCCCATCTTATCTGCCGTAGGAATTACAGGACTAGGCGGAGTAAATGTTGCGATAGCAAACTTACACATACCTACTTTGTCCGCATACGCTTTTTTAAACACTTCCATTACGGGAAATAGCTCGTCATGTGAGGTTTCCTTAATATCAAATTGCTGATCGTCGATTATCTTGTTCATCCGTAATTGTTTTTAAGTTATAAAATTTCGATTTAATTATCGCATGATTTTATTAATAAGTCAAATAAAAACCCTCCTTGCGGAAGGTTTTTATATTATTTCCCAAATCCTGCCAAAATCTTCTGTAATTCTCCCTGGTTCTCCCGCATAACAGTCATCATGGCCGCCTGTTCTGCAATTCCCTGCTTTTTCTTGGCTTCTACTTGGTCCTGAATTTTCTTGAAGAATTCTGGATTTTTTGCCACGACTTCAAGAAGCTGTTCTACCTGAGCATCGCTCATGCCAGCGGCTTTCAATTTCGATCCAATGAGTTTTTTGAGGATAAATTTTTGAAACATATACCCTATATATAGCATAAAAAGGCCCTTGTTCAAAGGCTTATTAAATGTGATAAAATGAAGCTGTGACCACAGCCGAAGAACTCCTCGAACTGCACAAGAAGCACCACGACCTGTGCGAGTGCAAACTGAAAGAAACGGCGATTCAGCCGGTATTTGGAAGTGGAAATCCAGATGCAAAAATCGTATTCATTGGCGAAGCGCCAGGCAAAAAAGAAGACGAAACGGGAACTCCATTTATTGGAGCTGCAGGAAAATTTCTTTCGGAAATGCTCGCAGCGATTGGGATGAAGCGTGAAGATATTTACATAACTAACATCGTAAAATACCGACCACCCGATAATCGCGATCCTGAGGAACATGAGAAAAAAGAATGTGCGCTATGGCTTCATGACGAACTAAACTTTATAAACCCAGACCTTGTCGTATTCCTTGGACGGCATTCCATGATGCACTTCTTGCCAGAACTTAAAATATCCGAAGCTCATGGCAAACTCGTTCATCGAAAAATCCCAAACTTCAAATCAGAACATTTCTTTCCTCTCTATCATCCTGCTGCAGCGCTTTACAATGGCGGTATGAGAAGTACGCTCATGGATGATTTTAAGAAGATTCCGAAGGTGTTGGAATTAATTCAAGACAAAAAAGTTAAATAAAAGACCGCCCTCATAAGAGCGGCGGCCTGTTTTTTTGTTAAATGAGCTTATCAATTCCGTACATTTTTAGTAGAAACCCATTTTCTGTTTTTTCAAACGGATCTATTTTAGAAACAAGTGCAAAATTTCCATCTTCAAAGCTTTTCGTAACCAAGTTCCGGAATTTCGTCCGTTCTGCGTTCCGAATTACTTCTTCGTTAGATTCTTTTACGCCGATACTTTCTAAAAAAACTTTCTTTTCTACGTCTTTTAAATTGTTGTAGAGTAACCCTAATGGTATCAGGTTCGGGTTTGTAACTTCCCCCTCCACTGGTTGCAATTCGTTCTTAACTTCCTTAATCACAGATTTTTCAGCTTTTTTCACAGTCACAGTATTGTTATTATTTTGCTGAGCTACAGCAACGGGAAAGTATGCTTTCAGCTCTTCAGTAAACATAGCAGCATAATCAACTCCTGTGTTAACAACAGTAATAATTGAAGTAGAGGTCTTTGGGCCCATTTCGGGCTTACAGCCAATTTTTGTCAAAAAATCTATAGTCCTTTCAGCTTGCACTGCGTCATTGTGATAAAAAGCGGCGGTAAGCTTTCCATCGGGCTGGGTATACCTAAGAGTGTGGTAATGTCCTCCCTCTTTTGCATTGCCTGACCTTGCACCGCACTTACTTAATAGGGCCTTAAAGCTAAGCCTTGCGGTGTTCAAATCCTCCACCGAAGCCACCAACATAGGAGCCGGGTGTTGCTCTATCTCAGTCTTAATCTGAGGAGTAATTTGATTATTTGCCACAACACTTTTTTCAACCGGCTTGGTTGCAATAAGCAACAACGCAGGATGGGTCATAAGCCTTTGCTTGTTAACATAAAGAAAGTCATGCGCCTTTGTGGTATCAATCGAAACAACAATATTATCGTTTCCTATATTGTCTAAATTTAGCTCAATAGGTATAGGCATTTTTTCTAACGCCTCCTTTACCGTCTTAATAACATTACTGTTTCTAGATCTGAACCTCAACTTAGGATAACCACTATTGTTTATAAATTCAGATTGGGCGTTCGGAGCTTTTTGCTTCACTGCGTTTTTTACGGCATGCCACATCTTAATGAGCAGTGTTTTTTGCTCATCTTGACTAAGAGTAGTACTTGCGTTAACTTCTTGTCCATCTTTTCCGTTCATGGTCCTGGGGTTTTATTTGTTTATTAATAGTTTCGAATGTCATTATACATAAATAATAGACAATGTCAATATAGTAAAAAGACCTTATTTTAAGGTCTTTTTGCCAAAATACATTCCCCAAACTTCTTTCACCGAAACCAACGACAAAAAGAAATTAATATCAATCAAGGTTCGAACTAAATATGGGAAAAGTCCATATGATACAAACGATCCCACTTGCATGACAGACCATCGCGGGCCAACACCGATATTGAAAGCATTTTTATGCGGAACATACGCAGTAGGTTTTTTTCCGTACGACTTATCTATAATAAGTTTTGAAATGTAGTTACCATCATAGATCGCTGTTTGCGCAAGTCCTGAATATTGCGTGTCTGCAATATCTCCAATAAGGAATACGTTTTCAAATACTTGAGAAGTGCCTTTTGCCTGCAAATACTCATCTACCGCCCCTCGATTTCTTTTCCCAAGTACTAATCCATTTATTTTTTTCATCAACTCATTCGAACTGACGCCTGCCGTCCACACTAGTGTTCGCGCACCCATTTTCATATCAGCAAATGTTACTGTCCACGACTCATCTTTTTTCAAGTCACGGTTACACAATACGTTTACCCCCAAAAATCGTAATCTTTTTTCTACCTTATGACTCACCTTTTCTGGAAGCATTCCTAATACTCTCGGTCCTGCTTCAATAAGGTCAATGGTAAGTAATGACTCAGCTACCCCATATTCTTTCGCCAACTTCTTACCAAATGCAGCCAGTTCTCCGGCAAGATCCACCCCGTTTGGTCCAGCTCCCACAATAACCATATGAAGTCCCACCACTGCTTCTGTTTTATCTGCACGGGCATGTTTCGCAAACATTTCCTCAATATGAAGCCGTAGCCTCTTAGCTTCCGCTACCGACTTAAATCCATAAGCGACTCCCTCAAGTCCTTCAATATTGAAATAATCCGTCTGGCTTCCTACCGCAAGAACGATTGAATCCGCAGAGTATGCACTGTTCTCCGTGATCACCTTTTTAAGTTGCACATCAACGCCTATCACCTTTTCAATGACAACCTGTACATTTTTAGACTTAAAAATAGCGCTCAATGGAACTTGATACGTTGGATGTTGTGAGACTCCTACTAGTTTGTGAAGTCCTGGATAGTATTCAAAATTTGGATTATTTGAGATAAGGGTTACCGAAAGGTGACTCGCCTTTGAAAGATTTAATGCGGTTCGCACTCCTCCGAATCCCCCACCCACTACAATAACGCTCTTAATATTCCTTATATTTTCTTGCATATCACGTGATTATACCAGTTTTATATGGTATAATACCAGCACTTGAAAAGAGGTAAGAAATTGCCTTGCGTTTCGTCATATACTTATGAAGATCTCCCCAAAAGATACTGAGCGGAAATTTATGGAAATGTACGAAGGTTTCAACGATGAAATCTTTAGATTTTGCCTATCTAAAACCCGAAATCGCGACCTTTCCTTGGATATTATCCAGGAAACGTTCGTAAAAACCTGGGATTACATGAGATCAGGTAAAACCATTGATATGGCTCGAGCATTTCTCTATCGAACCGCTCGAAACCTTATTATCGACCATAGTCGCAAGAAACAGTCCCTTTCATTGGACACGATTATGGAAGACGGCATCGCTCCAAGGCTTGCTGATGACAAACTAGAAATTTCCGGATCTAAGCTCGATATTGCACAGGCAATTGAACAGCTTAAGCAACTTCCTGAACAGCACTACGAAATTTTGGTGCTGAGATTCATCCAAGAGCTTACGCTCGCTGAAATTGCCGCCATGTATAAGGAGTCTGAAAATACCATTTCAGTAAAAATCCATCGCGCAATCAAATACGCACAGAGGCTATTTCCCACGGAAACAGAGCCGCTTCTGTAGAACCGGCAGGCGCACACAATTTTCGAAATAACGTTATGAAAAATCCATTTGAAATAATTGAATACTGGCTCTCAAATAATGAGATGACCTCCGAGGAAAAACGACGTATGAAAAGTGCGCTCCTTTCGTATGCAACCACTCATCCTGTAAAATCAGGATTGTTGTCGCCTTATATGTTTAGATATGCAACAATGGCGCTTGCAAGTCTTGTAATTGTCCTTGGTGGATCTATTGGTATTACCAATGCCTCTATGAAATCACTTCCCAACCAACGACTCTACCCTATAAAACTTTGGGTGGAAGAATTTAAGGCTAAAAATCAGAATACCCCAGAGGCGGTTATTGCCTACGAAACAAAGCGCATTGAAACCCGTTTTGACGAAGCAACCAAGCTCGCACTAAAGCAGGAACTTAACGATAATACTTCAGCCATTATTCAATCAGGACTTGAGCATTCACGCGAAACGATTCGATCAACTGCTGATACACTTCAGAATAAAAACCCTGAACTCGCCCTTGCTGCGACAAACATACTTGAAACAACATTCTCAAGTAACGGAAAAATCCTTGCAAGTATTGAACAAAACACCAATCAAAATATCGGAACCATTGTTCTCGCTGCTCAGGTAACCACAAAAAAACTTGCAACCGAAAAGATTAAGTTTGAACAAATTGTATCTTTGAAACCGAATGACGATACAAAATCGCAAGCTGTCTCTCGATTAGCAGTACTTGAAAAGAAGCTATCTGATCTTCCAGAAGAAGTACCAGCTCCGGCAGTTACCGCCGCATCTGACACTGATATTATTATTCCTATCACCGACATCAATCCAAGCACTACTCTTAAGATGGCTTCTGGTACACCTACGATATCTGCCACTACAGTCGCTGTGCCAATGGCTGCTAAAGTGCAGGTTACAACACCAGGAACTGTTTTCATGACTGGTGCCGTAACCCCAACCGCCGAGCCAGTTGAAGCTCCAAAATCTTTTGAAACCATTGCTCGTGAACTTACCGAGCAAGCAAAGAAGAAAATGGATATGGGGCTTTATAGTGAATCTCTCGTACTTATCCAAAAAGCTGAGCAATTGCTTGACGAAGCAAGTCTTACGCAATCATTGGAAACTACCTACAAGATAAAGACAAAAGATCAAACAAAGGACCAATAATGCATAGAATATGCTAAGATACCTTCATACTATGAAGGTATCTTTTGTGACTAAGGAAAATATATTCTACATCATTAAGCTCATTGCTATTACAGCAATTGTAGCCTTATTAATTTATCAAGCACGAGCCGATTTAGGATACTTATGGATGATTCCCATTTATTTAATAGTGGGATACTTTGTAGGAAAATTGACCTGCGGAACTCATTCCAAGTGGTCAGGATTCTGGCTCACCATAGGAATATTCATAGGATTAAATTTCATCCACTCAATGATTGATGGCGTCGCCCTCCAGAGTATAGCAACAGAATATCGAATGCTCGGAGTGTGGTCTCATGAACTGATCCGTCAGCCAGCATTGTACGTCGTCGTGTGGGCTATGCTCGTACCGTTTCAGACAAAGCGCGCTTGGAAAATTCTCTCTGCAATCATTGCGGTTACAGGCGTCTGGATCGCCGGTATTTCTGTAGGAAAAATTGGCGGAGTCTATCTTGGGCAGATTGTAGGGCTCCATGACTACCTTGTCGGGAGCATCTTCCTTTTTATTGGAGATATTGCCCATCACCTTATTGATGAATGGCATCATCTACACCACAAATAAAACCCCTGAGGGGTTTTATTTTGCTTCGACTTCTTCTGCCTTTTTAGTTCTTATTAAGAACTTTATCGTGACAAATACTGACAATGCAATGATAAGGAAATTAACGATCGCAGTAATAAAGTTTCCGATCATGATATTTCCAATAGCAATAGCACTAAAATCAGGCTTTCCAAAAATGGTTGCAATGATTGGCATGATAACATCTGCCACTAAGGAATTTACTACTGCATTAAACGCGGTACCAATGATAATACCAACTGCAAGGTCGATCACGCTCCCCTTTAGTGCAAATTCCTTAAATTCCTGCGCAAAGCTTGTTGCCTTGCTTGGGATGTATTTGTTGAATGATTCCATGGAAATATCGTAGCATGAATAAAATAGATTACAAAAATTCCCACAAAGCTTATAAATAAGCTTTGTGGGACGGGTAACAAATCAAGCAACCTTGAACAGTCCGCTCACGGTAAGCTGTTTCTGATCTGGGTGCACAAACTTGGTGTAGTTTTTCTTATCGAAATACATTCGGTGATCCGAAAGAAATCTTTGAAGAGCAATTTCAGGATCATCGAACAAGTTAAGCTGTGTTCCTCCCATTCGTCTCACTTTGGTAATAAGCTTGTCGCCCAACACCTCAAGATAGAACTCAATGCGTAGCGTGCCTAGCAGCCCGCTTTCCTTTTTAAGCTTTACGCTGAGAATTTCTTTTCTTAATAGGACGGGGCGTTTCGCCTTTGTAACCTTTTTCTGAAGTAGGGCCTCATTACGAAAGAGTAGCGATGCAATGCTCACTTGTTCGGTACGGATGGCTTCCTCTGGAACGCCTTCAGTTTTCAGGATTGCTATAAATTCCTCAAGTGTCTTATAACGTATATTTGCCATAATGAACAAGTTTAAGTAAAAAAATAACTTCCTTTCGAATTGAGTATATCTTATGAAAACAAAAAAGGCTAGTCATCACAAAATCCGCATTTGAAATGCGGATTTTGCTTTTCGGTGGACCCTAGGAGATTCGAACTCCTGACCTCCTCAGTGCAAGTGAGGCGCTCTACCAACTAAGCTAAGGGCCCAAGTGGCAGCTCCCACCGGAGAGCCAAAATGGCTTTCCAGGAAACTGCCGAGTCAGTTATTAATGAAAACAACTAACCGATGGAACCTCGAATGTCTCTTTATGAGCCATTTAGTGAACCATCTGATTTGGTAAGAACAATCCTATACTATTTTACTGAATTTGCAAGTTTTTGCAACCTGCCCCGCCTTGAATAAGGCGGGGCCGACTGGCTGAAGGCCGGCGGGGGTGGTGGTTGGAGAGCATCCTAAACGAATATCTTACTACTTAAGAAAATCCTTCCCTCTCACCTGCTTATGATACCCAATCGCAAATCGATGCGATTCGCTGTTAGCAAGAAGAATATCTTTCTTGTATTTTTTAATCAGAGACTCATCGCCATGAAGTGCTTTTGGCTTGTGACGATCGTCTTTGATAATAGAAACGAGAGGTATGTTCACTTCCAGTTTTCTCAGTATTTCCGCTGCGGCGTTATACTGACCCACTCCTCCGTCGATCGCGATAAGGTTCGGGGTTTTCCATTCTGTATGACTTAATCGGCGGGTAATAATTTCCTGCAGGTTCGCATAGTCATCGTTGCCTTTTGTACCTCTTATTTTAAACTTGCGATATTCTGCCTTATCAACATTTCCGTTCGTGACCACCGTCATGACACCGACCGTATTTTTTCCTGACATATGCGCAATGTCATAGGCTTCAATACGGAATGAATCAAGGAGACTTTCGCGTCGATCTTCAAGGTTTTCATCCTTAATCAACGCCACGTCATTAATGTGTTTTAACGAGAAGATCTTTCGTTTCGCAATTTCGGCAAGTTCGAACTCCAACGCTTTTGCGTGGCGATTCATCTCCTGCTCGAGCTCCTTAATAATCTTAGACTTTTTTCCTTCAAAGAATAATCGAATGTTATAAATATTTTTTAAGTATTCTTTACGAGCATCAGCTCCGGCAGTATCCGGAGAAAGTCCCAGTTGTCGATAGAACTGATAATTGTCTTCCTGTTCAGACTTATGATCTAAGTATGGGAAAATTTTTCGAATAATTTTCATAGCATCGCGAAGCGCGGTTCCATGCGGAAATGGTCCAAATGAATACTTCATCTTTCCATCAAAATTTACTCGTGAGATACGCCCAGTAATTTCCATGATTTTAAGGTCGCGCGATCGCACCATAATAATGCGAGGCCATTCTTCATCGGTAATAATGACTTGATAAAAACTTTTACCGTCTTTTTCTTTTACGTTGTATTTGGGTTGATACTTCTTAATGAGACTCGCTTCTAGAATCAGCGCCTCAAGCACCGATTCTGTTTCTTGGAACTCGATTACATTAGAAAGGGTTACCATATCTAAAATATTCGGTCCTCTCGTATCAATTAAGTCCGCAGCGAAATAACTTCTCACACGGTCGCGAAGACTCGTTGCTTTCCCGATATACAGAATATCTTTCCCTTTT